>CAYWJR010000062.1:0-7786 GCA_964458615.1 uncultured Alphaproteobacteria bacterium | reverse complement strand
TGCCTTATAAAATCGTCAAAGGCGATAATGGCGATGCGTGGGTCGAATCCAGGGGCAAAAAATACGCGCCGGAACAAGTATCCGCATTCATCTTGCAAAAAATGAAAGAAACCGCCGAAAGTTATTTGGGCGAAAAAGTAACCGAGGCGGTGATCACCGTTCCCGCGTATTTCAACGACGCGCAACGCCAGGCGACGCGCGATGCCGGCAAAATCGCCGGACTAGAGGTTTTGCGTATTATCAACGAACCGACCGCCGCCGCGCTTGCTTATGGTATGGAGAAAAAAGCCACCGGCACGATTGCGGTATACGATTTGGGCGGCGGCACGTTCGACGTGTCGATTCTTGAAATCGGCGACGGCGTATTCGAAGTCAAATCGACCAACGGCGACACATTTTTGGGCGGCGAAGATTTCGACAAACGCATCATCGATTTTCTGGCCGATCAATTTAAAAAAGATCAAGGCATCGATCTGCGCGGCGACAAATTGGCGTTGCAGCGTTTAAAAGAAGCCGCGGAAAAGGCGAAAATCGAACTTTCCAGCGCGACCGAAACCGAAATCAATTTGCCGTACATCACCGCCGACGCGTCGGGCCCGAAACACCTGACCGTAAAATTGTCGCGCGCGAAATTGGAATCCTTGGTCGAAGATTTGATTGAATCGACCATGGAACCGTGCCGCAAGGCGTTGAAGGACGCCGGATTGTCGGCATCGAATATCGACGAAGTCATTTTGGTCGGCGGTATGACCCGCATGCCGCGCGTGATCGAAGCCGTGAAAAAAATGTTCGGCCGCGACCCGCATCGCGGCGTGAATCCGGACGAAGTCGTGGCCGTCGGCGCCGCGATTCAAGCGGCGGTATTGAAAGGTGACGTCAAAGACGTATTGTTGCTGGACGTTACGCCGTTATCGCTTGGCATTGAAACATTGGGCGGCGTATTCACCCGGTTGATCGAACGCAACACAACGATCCCAACCAAAAAAGGCCAGGTATTTTCAACCGCCGAGGATAATCAAACCGCGGTTACGATCCGCGTGTTCCAGGGCGAACGCGAAATGGCGGCGGACAATAAATTGCTGGGCCAGTTCGATTTGATGGAAATCCCACCCGCGCCGCGCGGCGTGCCGCAAATCGAAGTCACGTTCGATATCGACGCCAACGGCATCGTCAGCGTGTCGGCAAAAGACAAAGCGACGAATAAAGAAAAACAAATCCGCATCCAGGCGACCGGCGGATTATCCGACGCCGACATCAAAAAAATGGTCGACGAAGCCAAAGAACACGAAGCCGAAGATAAAAAACGCCGCGAATTGGCCGAAGCGCGCAACCAAGCCGAGGCATTGATCAATTCCGCCGAAAAATCGCTGAAAGATTACGGCGACAAAGTTTCGGACTCGGAAAAACAAGCCATCGTGTCTGCGATTGCCGAATTGAAATCGGTCAAAGACGGCGAAGACGCGGCGGCAATCGCGCAATCGGCCGAAAAATTGGCGCAAGCGTCGATGAAATTGGGCGAAGCGATGTACAAAGCGCAGCAGCCGGGCGATGCGCCGCAAGACGCGGGATCGAACGGATCTGCTGGTGAAGATGCCTCCGGCGCGGCTTCGGGCGAAAAAATCGTCGATGCCGAATTTTCCGAAGTGAAAGAAGACAAGAAATAACAGTGACGGTAAGCAGTGACAGTGATCGGTTTTAGACGATACACTGTTCACCGTCACCGATCACCGTCACCGGTGTTGTATGGCCAAAAAAGATTACTATCAATTGCTGGAAATCGACCGCACCGCCGACGGCGCCGCGATCAAATCGGCGTTCCGCAAAAAAGCCATGGATTGCCATCCCGACCGGCACCCTGGCGACAAAGCCGCCGAAGCGCGGTTCAAGGAATTGAACGAAGCCTATCAAGTTTTATCGGACGATCAAAAACGCGGCGCGTACGACCGGTACGGCCACGCCGCGTTCGAATCCGGAATGGGCGGCGGCGCGGGCGGATTCGGCGATTTTTCATTCACCGGATCGTTCGCCGATATTTTCGAAGAAATGTTCGGCGATTTCATGGGCGGCCGCAAACAAGGCGCCACCGGGCGCGGCGCCGACATGCGGTACAATATGAACATCACGCTCGAAGAAGCGTTTTTCGGCAAAGACACGCAAATCCGCGTGCCGGGATCCGCGCCGTGCGGCGATTGCAATGCAACCGGTTCCGCCGACAAAAGCGCGCCATCGGATTGTTCCTATTGCCACGGCAGCGGCAAGGTGCGGTCGAATCAGGGATTCTTTATGGTCGAACGCACCTGTCAGGTGTGCGGCGGCGCGGGGCAGGTGATCGCAAAACCTTGCAAAACATGCGTGGGCGCCGGGCGCGTTCGGCGCGAAAAAACATTGTCGGTCAATATTCCATCCGGCGTCGAAGACGGCACGCGCATCCGCCTGTCGGGCGAAGGCGAACCGGGCATGCGCGGCGGCAATCCGGGCGATTTATATATATTCCTGTCGGTATCGCCGCACCGAATTTTCAAACGCGACGGCGCCAATTTGTTCGCGCAAATTCCGATTCCCATGACGCACGCGGCGTTGGGCGGCGTTGTCGATATTCCGACCATCGATGGAAAAATACACAAATTGCAAATTCCCGCCGGATCCCAATATGGCCAGCAATTCCGGATCAAGGGTCAAGGCATGAATGTAATGCGCGCGAAATCGCGCGGCGATTTTTTCGTGGAATTGAAAATCGAAACACCGGTGCAGTTGAACAAAAAACAACAGCAATTGTTGCGCGAATTCCAGGAATCGCTGGACCCGAAATCCAATCCCGAATCGCACCGTTTCGCCAAAGACGCGCGCGAGTTCGCCGAAAGCGGCGAATAAATTTTTACACAGCCGGCCACGCGCCCAATAAAAAACCCGCCATTCCGGCGGGTTTTGTTTCATAAAAAAAAGATATTACATCGTCTTGCCGCCCCATTCTTTGGCCAATTTTGTGACTAAGTCACCGTCGCCAAGACCGCGCGCTGTGGAAATCTGTGTGGTCGGCTTTTGCTGCGCGTTCGCCGTGCTTGCTTTGGCTTTTTCGATTTCGTCCATGCGCGCGGCGCGTTTAACGCTGACTTGATACACAATCGCCATCAAAAATTCCCTGGCCGGATCGAATGCGCCAGCGCCATGTTTCACCGCATTTTTTCCATGCTCGGCGACAACCTGCGCCACCGATTCGTCGGTTTCGCCGATTTGGTTGAAACGTTCTAAAAATAAACCGGCGATATTTTTCGATGTCTCAAAATCAATCGTCGACCCGCCAATTTTCATGGTTACTTTATCGCCATTCAATTCGGCTGTATATGCGATGCCCGATGCAACCAAATTCGCCACCAACGACAATGTGCGGCTTTTTTGGCGGCGTGTTCGAACGCGTCCTTTAAATCATTTGCTTGAAAATCGCCGGCCTGCAAATCATTGCATTTTGTATAATCGCTTTTGTCGATTGCGTTGATAAGAATGCCAAGCGCTTTGGATTGTGGGGTGGCGGCTGGGGTTGCGGTCATAATGCGGCTCCTGTTGGTCGAAAAGAAATTATCCGTAGTATAAAATTTGTGTCCATCAAGTCAACATATGAATCGCGGTCAAATGATCGTCCAAAATCCGGCCGGAATTAAAATAACCCATTGTTATTTAGGGTGTTTAACCGTTAAATGGGGATATGAAAAAAATTCAAATCGCTTTGCTTGGGGCATCCGGGCGCATGGGGCGCATGATCGCCGCTGAAATTCAATCGTCGGCGGATTTGGAATTGTGCGCCGCCATCACCCGCATGGGCGGATCGTCGGTCGGGCAAAAACTGGGCGCGGTGGAAATCACCGATCAAATCGGCGCGATGCATGCATGCGATGTGGCGATCGATTTCGCCGTCGCCGAATCGATGGTGGAACATGCGCGCGCGGCGGCGCAAATGAAAAAACCGATTGTATCCGGCGTCAGCGGCTATACGCCCGCCGATTATCAGGAATTGCAAAAACTATCCGCGCAAATTCCGGTGTTTCACGCATTGAATATGTCGCGCGGCGTGTTTGTGATGAATCAATTGCTGGCGCAGGCGGCGAAATTGCTGGATGCCGATTATCAAATCGAAATCGCCGAAACGCACCATAATAAAAAGGCCGATGCGCCGTCCGGCACGGCATTATTGTTCGCGCGGTCGGTCGCCGCGTCGCGCGGGTTGGACGAAAAATCGTTTCGTTTTGGCCGCCAAGGCCAAGTTGGCGCGCGAACGCCCGATGAAATCGGAATCCATGCATTGCGAATGGGAAATGTGGTGGGTGAACATACGGTGCATTTCGCATCCGCCAACGAAAGATTGGAATTCACCCACAAAGCATCCGACCGGTCATTGTTCGCGCGCGGCGCGATCGATGCGGCGCGCTGGCTGGTTCGGCAGAAACCCGGATTTTACGGGATGAAGGATTTAGTCGGTATCTAAGAAATAATGTCGGTGCGGCCTTTTACCGGGATCTTTGCCGCATCCATTGCCGTTGCAATTCCCGTTGCCGTTCCATCATCATTTCGTCTTGTCTGGCTTTATCCATTTTGTGCTCCACTGTTAAGATAATTGCAATTAAGTTACAATTAATTATCTATAATATTGCTTAATATTTCAATATTGTCAATAATAATTATATTTTATTTTAAAATAACATTATTTCATAAATTCAAAATATAGCGCCCAATTCATGACGACCGCACACGCCAAAAGCCCGCCAATGCCGAAAAAATCCATCGAAGAATTTTTCGAAATTTTGCGCGCCGCCAATCCCGATCCGAAAACCGAATTGGAATATAAAAATATTTTCACGCTGCTGGTGGCGGTGGTTTTATCGGCGCAATCGACCGATGCGGGTGTGAACAAGGCGACGCGCGGTTTATTCGCGTCAGCGGACAACCCGGAAAAAATGTTGCAATTGGGCGAAGCGGGTTTGAAAAATTACATTAAAACCATCGGTCTTTTTAACGCCAAGGCGAAAAATATAATCGCGCTGTCGAAAATGCTGATCGATGAATTTGGCGGGGAAGTTCCATCGACCCGCGACGATTTGGAAAAATTGCCCGGCGTGGGGCGCAAAACCGCGAATGTGGTGTTGAATGTTTTTTTCGGCCAGCAAACCATGGCGGTCGACACGCATATATTCCGCCTGGCCAACCGCACCGGGCTTGCGCCGGCGCGCGATGTGCGCGCGGTCGAAGACGGTTTAATGAAACGCATTCCGGAAAAATTCATGCGCCACGCGCATCATTGGATCATTTTGCACGGCAGATATATTTGCAAGGCGCGCAATCCACAATGCTGGAATTGCCCTGTTGTCAAACAATGCACCTATCCCGATAAAATAATGCAAAAACCGGCGCGGTAAAACCGCGCCGGTTCGATATTTAAAAAAATCCGGATCGCGGGTTAAAATCCGCCGGTGCCGTATAAATTATTATACGTTCCGGATTTGGATTGACCCTGGCGGTTTTGAACCGGTTGGGCATTGCCCGGATGCGGCGCCATTTGGCGCGGCGCGGCGTGCAACGATTGCGCCTCGCCGTTGATTTCGCCGCCCGCATCGACCTGGTTAATGCCGTAACGCACCGATCCATTGATTTTTCCGCCCGGCAAAATATGCAACGTGCCACGCACGGTCAAATTGCCTTCGAACAAACCGGCGATGATCGCGGTTTCGATTTCCGCGTTTCCTTTGAACACGCCGCCCGATGCGATTTCGATGCGTTTGCAATCTTTCAATGCGGCCTGAACGCTGCCTTCGACCACCAGAATATCGCAAGTGCTGATTTCGCCATTCAATGAAATATCGGCGCCGACAACCAAACGGCGTCCGTCGGTTCCCGATTGCGGGCGCGTTTCCAGGCGCGGCGCGGGCATTTGCTGCTGGGAATTTTGCGCCGCGTAATTTGGCGCGAATCCTTGTTGCGCGCTTGCTGCGGCTTGTGGCATTGGCACAGGTTGCGCCGGATTGGAATTGGAATGATAGGCCGTGCTGAAAATATTATGCGGCGGCGTGGGCGCATTTTGATTCGGGGTCATGGTGATGTTGCCGTTGCCGTTGGCGGAACCATTGGCTTGCGGAATCGGATTTTGCGTCATGATAACCTCTGGCTGTGGGGTTGATGGTGCGTCTGCCCTGCCGCCGGATTCCGGTTCGGTCTGATGAATATATTGCGATGGCCGCAACGATTCGTTTTTTGTTTCGGTCTTGATCGGCGCATCCGGTTGCGCGTTTGATACGGCAATTGATGCGGCGATTTCGGATTGCAAATTATTCGCCGCAACCGGGGTTGCAATGGGCGTATAATGGCTGGTTTGGCCATTGCCCTGGTTGTTGCCGAATGGCTGTTTCGGCCATGAACCGTCATTGTGCAAATAATTGCCCTGATCGTTGGTTAAATCTTGGCGTTTTAAAATCATATCCTAGCAATCCAAAAATATTCTAAGTAACTGTTTTATATATAATTTTTTCGGGTGGCCAAAGGATTTTCTATCGAAAAATCCCCGGAAAACCTTGTTTCCGGCCAAATTTAAATACCCCAATTTTCAAGCGCGCATTATGCCCCATAAAGATACGATTGTAAAGTCATCTGTCCGCATAATCCGCCCCGCATCGGGTTATCCAGATAATAATCGGAATCAACCGCCCGCCTTGTATTCAGTTTGCTTGACGCATCCTGGCGGCGCGTATAACAAATTGTAATTATTGTTTATTTTCAACCCGATTTACATTCTGGCGCCCCATGACCCAAACACGATTATTCGATATTACAGGGATCGGCAATGCCATTGTCGATATGTTGTCCCCCACCGACGATGCGTTTTTGAACCGGCATAATATGCGCAAGGGATCGATGGCGCTTGTGACCGAATCCGAAGCGGACGATATTTACCGCGCCTTGCCCAATCCCAAAATCGTGGCTGGCGGCGCGGTCGCCAACAGCTGTGTGGGCGTTGCCATGCTGGGCGGAAAATCCGCTTATATCGGCAAGGTGAAAAACGACGAACTGGGCGGCCTGTTTCAAAACGATATGAAAAAAATGGGCGTGCATTTCACAACCCCGTCCAGCGAATCCGGCCCCGGCACCGCGCGGTCGATGATTTGCGTAACGCCGGACGGCCAGCGCACCATGAACACGTTTTTGGGCGCGTGCACCGGAATTCAAAAATCCGACATCGACGAACATGTTATCGCGCAGTCCAAAATTACTTTTGTCGAAGGATATTTGTGGGACATCGATGCGATGCGCGCGAATATCCGCCTGGCCGCCGGATTGTGCCATGCGGCCGGAAACCGTTTGGCGTTTACATTGTCCGATGCGTGGCTGATCGACCGTTACCGCGACGAAATGCGGCAATTCGTGCATGATCATGTCGATATTTTATTCGCCAACGAATTGGAAATAACGTCGTTTTATCAAACATCCGACATCGACGAAGCGATCGGCCATTTGCGCCGCGATTGCGATTTGGGCGTCATCACCCGCAGCGAGGCGGGATCGGTCGCGGTCAACCGCAACGGCGTTGTGCCAATCGCCGCCGTGCCCGCAACGGTTGTCGATACGACCGGCGCCGGGGATTTATACGCCGCCGGATTTTTATACGGCACGGCCAATGGATGGGCGCCGGACCGGTGCGGAAAATTGGCGTCGAAATGCGCGTCCGAAATCATCTCGCATATCGGCGCGCGCCCGCGTCTTTTAACGGAGCCCAAAGAAATTTCAAACTGTACGGCAACCCGACCAG
>CAYWJR010000061.1:0-7833 GCA_964458615.1 uncultured Alphaproteobacteria bacterium | reverse complement strand
GTAATCTTCGCTGAATTTTTTGCCGATGGTTTCGCGGTACGCAACTTGCGGCGCGCCGACGTTCGCTTCGACTTTGTATTCGCGTTTCATGCGGTCGACCAAAATTTCCAAGTGCAATTCGCCCATACCTTTGATGATGGTCTGGCCGGATTCCTGATCGGATGTGACGCGGAAAGACGGATCTTCTTGCGCCAAACGGGACAACGCAACGCCCATTTTTTCTTGGTCGGCTTTGGATTTCGGTTCCACGGCAACTTCGATAACCGGTTCTGGGAAAATCATGCGTTCCAAGATGATCGGTTTGTCCGGGTTACACAATGTGTCGCCGGTGGTGGTGGATTTCAATCCAGCCAATGCGATGATGTCGCCGGCGCGCGCTTCTTTGATGTCTTCGCGGGTGTTCGCGTGCATCAACAACATGCGGCCGATACGTTCGCGCTGATCTTTGGTGGAATTGGTGACATACGAACCCGCTTCCAATACGCCGCTATAAACGCGCATAAAGGTCAGCGATCCGACGAATGGATCGGTCATAATTTTGAACGCCAAGCCGGAAAACGGTTCTTCGTCTTTGCGGTTGCGGATTATTTCGTTTTCTTCTTTATCAACTTCGGTGCCTTTAACTTGGCCGTTGTTGATTTCCAAAGGCGACGGCAAATAATCGACAATCGCATCCAACAATTGCTGAACGCCCTTGTTTTTAAACGCAGCGCCGCAAATCACCGGAACGAATGTAAAGGTGATGGTGCCCTTGCGCAGGCATTTTTTGATGGTTTCTTCGGATGGCTCTTCGCCGTTCAAATATTTTTCCAAAGCAACATCGTCCATATCGATAATGCCTTCGATCATTTTCGTGCGCCATTCTTTGGCTTTGGCGACCATGTCGGCTGGAATTTCGGCGATGTCGTATTTCGCGCCCAATGCGGTTTCTTTATCCCAGTACACGTATTTCATGCTGATCAAATCGATCATGCCGTTGAAATCGTTTTCGATGCCGACCGGCAACTGGGTTACGATTGGCTTTGCGCCCAATTTGGTGGTGATTTCGTCAACGCAGCGATAGAAATCGGCGCCAATGCGATCCATTTTATTGATAAAGCAAATGCGCGGAACATTGTATTTGTCCGCTTGACGCCATACGGTTTCGGATTGCGGTTCAACACCGGCGACCGAATCGAATACGGTCACTGCGCCGTCCAAAACGCGCATCGAACGTTCGACTTCGATTGTAAAGTCGACGTGGCCTGGCGTGTCGATAATGTTAATGCGGCAATCTTTCCAGAAACATGTGGTCGCGGCCGACGTGATCGTAATGCCGCGTTCCTGTTCTTGTTCCATCCAATCCATCGTCGCGGTGCCTTCGTGCACTTCGCCGATTTTATAGGATTTGCCGGTATAATAAAGAATACGTTCGGTAGTCGTTGTTTTGCCCGCGTCGATGTGCGCGCAAATTCCGATGTTTCTGTATTTATCGTATGGTGTCGTTCTTGCCATATTATTCTCTATTACCTTGTTATATTTTCTCTGTTTTATTTTTCTCTACGTCGAGCCTAACTTCTCAGCACACGAAATATTATGCGCCCCATTTCAAATGGGCGAATGCGCGGTTGGCTTCGGCCATTTTGTGGGTTTCTTCGCGTTTTTTCACGGCGGCGCCGCGATTTTGCGCGGCATCCATGATTTCGTTCGCCAAACGGCTGTCCATGGTTTTATCGCCACGGCCACGAGCCGCAACGATAATCCAACGTTGACCCAAATCGATCGAACGGTCGAAACGGACTTCGGTCGGAACCTGGTACGTTGCGCCACCGACGCGGCGGGATTTCAATTCCATGGCCGGACGGATGTTTTCGATCGCTTCGGCGAAAACTTCTTGTGGGTTGCGTTTTGTTTTCGCAGCAACGATGTCCAACGCGCCATAAAAAATGGTTTCCGCGTGGGATTTTTTGCCTTGGTACATCAAACGATTGATGAAACGGGCATATTGCAAGTTTCCGAATTTTGGATCCGGTGTAACTTCTCTGCGCTCTGCTTTTCTGCGACGTGACATTCTTTAGCTCCTAATTCTTTTCTTCTTTCTTTTTCTCAGATCACCGGCGTTTATGCCGCTTCTGGGAATCGGGATCCGGGAACCGGGAATCGATTGCCGATTCCCCATTCCCTATTCCCACTATTTAGGCCGTTTTGCGCCGTGTGGTGGTGGATTTCAATCCAGCCAATGCGATGATGTCGCCGGCGCGCGCTTCTTTGATGTCTTCGCGGGTGTTCGCGTGCATCAACAACATGCGGCCGATACGTTCGCGCTGATCTTTGGTGGAATTGGTGACATACGAACCCGCTTCCAATACGCCGCTATAAACGCGCATAAAGGTCAGCGATCCGACGAATGGATCGGTCATAATTTTGAACGCCAAGCCGGAAAACGGTTCTTCGTCTTTGCGGTTGCGGATTATTTCGTTTTCTTCTTTATCAACTTCGGTGCCTTTAACTTGGCCGTTGTTGATTTCCAAAGGCGACGGCAAATAATCGACAATCGCATCCAACAATTGCTGAACGCCCTTGTTTTTAAACGCAGCGCCGCAAATCACCGGAACGAATGTAAAGGTGATGGTGCCCTTGCGCAGGCATTTTTTGATGGTTTCTTCGGATGGCTCTTCGCCGTTCAAATATTTTTCCAAAGCAACATCGTCCATATCGATAATGCCTTCGATCATTTTCGTGCGCCATTCTTTGGCTTTGGCGACCATGTCGGCTGGAATTTCGGCGATGTCGTATTTCGCGCCCAATGCGGTTTCTTTATCCCAGTACACGTATTTCATGCTGATCAAATCGATCATGCCGTTGAAATCGTTTTCGATGCCGACCGGCAACTGGGTTACGATTGGCTTTGCGCCCAATTTGGTGGTGATTTCGTCAACGCAGCGATAGAAATCGGCGCCAATGCGATCCATTTTATTGATAAAGCAAATGCGCGGAACATTGTATTTGTCCGCTTGACGCCATACGGTTTCGGATTGCGGTTCAACACCGGCGACCGAATCGAATACGGTCACTGCGCCGTCCAAAACGCGCATCGAACGTTCGACTTCGATTGTAAAGTCGACGTGGCCTGGCGTGTCGATAATGTTAATGCGGCAATCTTTCCAGAAACATGTGGTCGCGGCCGACGTGATCGTAATGCCGCGTTCCTGTTCTTGTTCCATCCAATCCATCGTCGCGGTGCCTTCGTGCACTTCGCCGATTTTATAGGATTTGCCGGTATAATAAAGAATACGTTCGGTAGTCGTTGTTTTGCCCGCGTCGATGTGCGCGCAAATTCCGATGTTTCTGTATTTATCGTATGGTGTCGTTCTTGCCATATTATTCTCTATTACCTTGTTATATTTTCTCTGTTTTATTTTTCTCTACGTCGAGCCTAACTTCTCAGCACACGAAATATTATGCGCCCCATTTCAAATGGGCGAATGCGCGGTTGGCTTCGGCCATTTTGTGGGTTTCTTCGCGTTTTTTCACGGCGGCGCCGCGATTTTGCGCGGCATCCATGATTTCGTTCGCCAAACGGCTGTCCATGGTTTTATCGCCACGGCCACGAGCCGCAACGATAATCCAACGTTGACCCAAATCGATCGAACGGTCGAAACGGACTTCGGTCGGAACCTGGTACGTTGCGCCACCGACGCGGCGGGATTTCAATTCCATGGCCGGACGGATGTTTTCGATCGCTTCGGCGAAAACTTCTTGTGGGTTGCGTTTTGTTTTCGCAGCAACGATGTCCAACGCGCCATAAAAAATGGTTTCCGCGTGGGATTTTTTGCCTTGGTACATCAAACGATTGATGAAACGGGCATATTGCAAGTTTCCGAATTTTGGATCCGGTGTAACTTCTCTGCGCTCTGCTTTTCTGCGACGTGACATTCTTTAGCTCCTAATTCTTTTCTTCTTTCTTTTTCTCAGATCACCGGCGTTTATGCCGCTTCTGGGAATCGGGATCCGGGAACCGGGAATCGATTGCCGATTCCCCATTCCCTATTCCCACTATTTAGGCCGTTTTGCGCCGTATTTCGAACGTTGTTGTTTGCGGTCTTTTACGCCTTGTGTATCCAAGGAACCGCGGACGATGTGGTAACGAACACCTGGCAAATCTTTTACACGGCCGCCGCGGATCAACACCACGGAGTGTTCTTGCAAATTGTGGCCTTCGCCCGGAATGTACGCGGTAACTTCGTGACCGTTGGTCAAACGAATACGCGCGACCTTACGCAATGCCGAGTTTGGTTTTTTCGGAGTCGTTGTGTAAACGCGTGTGCAAACGCCGCGTTTTTCTGGACATGCTTCAAGCGCCGGAACCGTGTTGCGGTAGCTTGGCACTTTGCGGCCTTTGCGGATCAGTTGGTTAATCGTTGGCATTCTATATCGCCTCTTGTTGTCAACTTGCCTAAAACAAAAATCAAAACCCTTGCCCCATCGCTGGAAGCCACCAGAACCCAAATTTTTGAAGGAATCGCGGAAAGATAAATAAAACAGACAACGCGAGCATACGCAAAGCAACTTTGCGATTTAAAATCCTGCCCTAAGTGTCTGCATCGCTACCTTGGCGCCCCCTAAAGATCCGAAGATCCCTGGATTCACCCTTTGCCGATGCAACAAACAATAATAACAACAAGGCCAAGTCCACTTGTGGAAAACTGAAGTAGTTCCCGGCGAGGTTATCTTTTTTGTTTGAGAAATGCGTTTAATGCTTTGTTTTCAGTTAAAACGAGGCACTACCGCCATTTCCCGGTAAAGGTTGATGCGGTTTATACGGTATCGCGCACTACCCGTCAACTGGTATTTTAACGAATTCGGATAATTTTATTAGGTGACGTAAAAATACCCAAAAAATGACAGCATTCATTAGAGGCGAATTATGCAGGTGTCGATTTGCCCGGGAATTTGCCCGGCTTTGTTGCGCATACTGACCCTGTAACATACCGCAACAAACAGTGATTTGTTAATAATGGTTAAAGCAATTAAATTATATATGTATTCGCCAAAGGCCGAACCAGGCCATTAACTATATTTAATTTTTAACCATAACTAATTTTAAGAAACTCTAGAAAGCAATTCATGTTGGAAACCGCATCATCGCCGAAACAATCATCCGTCATATTGAACACGGAACAATCGTCGGCAAAAATCGGCCACGCCCACAGCCTGTATCAACGCAGCCTGAGCATGGCGGTATCGTGCGACGGCATCGGATTGCACAGCGGCAAACCGGTTTCCATGCGCATTTTACCGGCAGGCGCGGATCATGGCATCGTGTTTTTGCGCACCGACATCGACGATACGGCCGAAAACCGGCTTATCCCTGCGACTTGGAACAACGTCAATTTCACCACATTATGTTCGCAAATTTCCAACGCGGCGGGGCATACCGTTTCCACCATCGAACATTTGATGGCCGCGTTCGCGGCATTGGAAATCGACAATGCATTGGTTGAAATAAACGGCGCCGAAGTGCCGATCATGGACGGCAGCAGCGCGCCGTTTTTATTTTTGCTGGAATGCGGCGGCATCGAATCGTTGCGCGCGCCGCGCCAATATATCGAAGTTTTAAAACCAATCACCATCACCGAAAGCAACGGCCACGGCGATAAATTCGCAACCTTGTTGCCCGCCAAACAATACAGCATCGATTACAGCATCGATTTCGCCGACGCCGCGATCGGCAAACAACAATACCGGTTTGCGGTTACATCCACCGGATTTAAAAATGAAATTTCCCGCGCGCGCACATTCGGATTTTTCCACGAAGTCGAACAAATGCGCGCGAACGGTTTCGGTTTGGGCGGCAGTTTGGAAAATTCCGTCGTGATCGGCAAAGACGGCGTGATGAACCCGGACGGATTGCGTTACCGCGACGAATTCGTGCGGCACAAGGTATTGGATTGCATTGGCGATTTGTATCTGGCCGGTCATCCGTTATTGGCGCATGTGGAAATGCACCGCAGCGGCCATGGGATGAACAACAAATTGTTGCGCGCCCTGTTCGCCGATACATCTGCCTGGCGTTTGGTAAAGCCCGCCGAATCGGCCGCCGCCGCCAACGACGCGGATTTGGAAAATTTGCGCGTTCCGGCGTAAACCGCCCGGCCGCGCACAAAATTATTCCCCAAAAAAACCAATGGTCATGGGATAAAATCTGCCCTATATTCCGGGCATGCATCCTTTATTTTCCAAAATTCCAAAATTTATTTTTACCGCCATTTTCCTATTCTTGCTGATTATGCCGTCTTTGACCGCGTGCAGCAGTTCGGACAAATCCGCCAAAGAAGCCGAATACAAGGAAACCCCGGTCGAAGAATTATATAACAAGGCATACGATTTGATGGCCGCGGAAAAATACAAATCCGCCGCCGACGCATTCGACGAAGTCGAACGCCAGCACCCTTACTCATCCTGGGCGACCAAGGCGCAATTGATGGCCGCCTATGCCTATTACCAGGCGGAAAAATACCAAGAAGCGTCGTTGGCGTTGGACCGGTTCATCCAATTGCATCCGGGCGATGAAAAAATCGGCTATGCCTATTATTTGCAGGCGATGGTGGCGTATGACCAAATCAACGACATCGAACGCGATCAATCCATCACCCAAAACGCGCTGGAAAATTTGCGCGAAGTCGTGCGCCGTTTCCCCGGCACCGATTACGCCAAAGACGCCAAATTGAAAATCGATCTGACACTGGATCATCTGGCCGCCAAAGAAATGCAAATCGGCCAATTTTATCAAAAACGCAAATTGTTTTTGCCGGCCATCAACCGGTACCGCAACGTGGTCGATCAATATCAAACAACCGCCCACGTTCCCGAAGCGTTGCACCGCTTGGTGGAATGTTATTTGGCGCTGGGCATCCGCGATCAGGCCACCGCCAACGCCGCGGTATTGGGGCATAATTACCCCGGCAGCGAATGGTATCAATATAGTTACAATTTATTGACGTTGGGGAAATCGGAATTACCGAAACCAAAGACGGATGAAAAATCGTTTATCGGCAAGGCGATCGATTCGGTTTTTAATTAGTTTGTTTGTTTTGCCTCCGCGGGGATGACAATAAGAGATTAATGCTAACCAACCTGTCCATACGCGATGTCGTCGTGATCAAGGAATTGGATATTGAATTCCAATCCGGCCTGACCGCGCTTACGGGCGAAACCGGATCGGGCAAATCGATTTTGCTGGATGCGTTGGGGCTTGCGCTGGGTATGCGCGCCGACGCCGGGTTGGTACGCCAGGGCGCGGATAAATCCAGTGTCACGGCGGAATTCCAATTGCCGAAAAAATCCCCTATTCACGCCATGTTGCAAGACCAAGGATTGGACAGCGGCGATACATTGATATTGCGCCGCATTTTGGGCGCGGACGGGAAATCGCGCGCATTCGCCAACGACCAACCGATCGGCGTGCAATTGTTGAAACAAATCGGCACGGCGCTGGTTGAAATACACGGCCAATTCGATCAACACGGATTGTTGAACGCGGCGACGCACCGCGCCACATTGGATGAATTCGCCGGTCACGGCAAAATCGCGCAAAATTTGCAAACCCAATATCAATTGTGGAAAGACGCGGAAAAATCGTGGGCGCAGGCCGTTTCCGATCAACAAACCAAACAATCCCAGGAACAATTTTTACGCCATGCGGTGAACGAATTGCGCGCATTCGATCCGAAATCCGGCGAAGAAGAAGAATTATCGGCGCGGCGCATCGCGTTACAACACCGGGATAAAATTATCACCGCGCTTGGAACCGCGCTGGACGCCGTATCGGGCGACAAAGGCGCAGACCGGCAA
>CAYWJR010000060.1:0-8081 GCA_964458615.1 uncultured Alphaproteobacteria bacterium | reverse complement strand
CGCGCAAACCCACATGCCGGTTTTATTTAAATATTTTCCCGGCACCATTCATCCGTTGGTGATAGGGCCATTGGCAGGCGATCAAATAAAATGGACGGATATATTCGCGAAATATCACGCAAGCGCCACCCGGTTGCCATACGCCGAATATTGCAAAATGCTGCGCAGGGGCGCGGAATCGCGATAAAAACCGCGCAAAAAAATCTGGCTTGGTTATTGAAAAACCACATAAAAAAAACAGGCAGCCGAGGCTGCCTGTTTCCGAATATAAAGTGTAAACCCAAAATTACTTGAGTTCGACTTTGGCGCCTGCGGCTTCCAAAGCTTTTTTCGCTTTTTCCGCTTCGTCTTTCGACGCGCCTTCTTTGACCACTTTCGGTGCGCCTTCGACCAGGTCTTTGGCTTCTTTCAAGCCAAGGCCGGTGATCGCGCGAACTTCTTTGATCACTTCGATTTTCTTGTCGCCGGAAGCGGCCAAGAAAATGGTGAATTCAGTTTTCTCAGCAGCCGGAGCAGCAGCGCCAGCACCGCCGCCAGCCGCCATCATGGCAACCGGAGCAGCAGCGGAAACGCCCCATTTTTCTTCCAGCATTTTCGCCAAATCGGCCGCTTCTAAAACGGTCAATTTCGACAAGTCTTCTACGATTTTATTCAAGTCAGTCATTTGTTTTCTCCTAAATTGAAATCGGCTCTAAGAACCGGATTTGTTTCCATATGCGGCAAATACACGCGCCAATTGACCGGCAGGAGCCTGAACCACGCCAGCGATTTTCGTTGCTGGGGCTTGGATCAAACCAATCAACTTGCCACGCAACTCATTGATGCCTGGCAATTTCGATAGTGCGATGACAGCGTCTTTCGACAACTGTTTTTCGCCCATCGCGCCACCGATAATTTGCAACTTGGCATTGTCGTTGCCAAAATTGGCGACGACTTTTGCGGCTGCGATCGGGTCGGCAGAATAAGCAAGCGCGGTCGGACCTTTCATCAAATCGATCAAAGGTTCGTACGGCGTGCCTTTGAAAGCCAATTTGGCCAAGCGGTTTTTCACCACCCGCAAATTCACTTTTTCAGACACGGATTTGCGACGCAAAGAAGCAGTTTCCGAGGCGTTCAAACCGGACATTTGAACAACCACCATCAAGGCGGCTGTTTTCGCGTCTGTTTGGACGTCTTGAACCAATTGTGCTTTTTGGTCTCTATTCACGGCAATTACTCCGTTCATTGTTAACATACAGCGCGCGACAACCATCATGGCCATTGCGCGCCACCTTAACTGTCCAGGAGAAAAGCGAGAGCGGAATCATAGGATTCCAAAATTCTTCTTTCCTGTCTATTGCAAGCGAACCGAAGTTCTTTAAACCCTTGCGGGTGCCGGCAGTCTTGGACAGTATTAAGTTCCCAGTTCCTAGATGCCTAGTTCCTAGTGGAACCAAGAATAGAAACTTGGAACTTTTTTTGCCGGGTTTTTGTCCGGCAAATTTTTGCCTAGTTCCCCAATCCAAATTCCTTTTTACTAGGAACTAGGCATCTAGGAACTAGGAACTCGCTTGGCCGCTAGGCGGCCAAGCTTTGCAAATCCACTTTCACGCCAGGACCCATTGTGGAACTGACGGTCATTTTTGTTACGAACGTGCCTTTGCTTGCGCCGCTCGGTTTTGCTTTGTTGATCGCATCGATAAACGCTTTGATGTTTTCGACGATCTGCGCTTCGGTAAAGTTCGCTTTGGCGACACCGGCATGCACGATCCCGGCTTTTTCAGCGCGGAATTCCACTTGGCCGGCTTTTGCCGCGGCAACGGCGCCGGCGACATCCATGGTCACGGTGCCCAATTTTGGATTTGGCATCAGGCCTTTTGGACCCAAAACCTTACCCAATTTACCGACAACACCCATCATGTCCGGGGTTGCGATACAACGGTCGAAATTCATTTCGCCTTTGTTGATCAATTCGGCCAAATCATCGGCGCCGACAAATTCCGCGCCTGCTTTTTTGGCTTCTTCGGCTTTCGGTCCCTTGGCGAACACAGCGACGCGGAACGATTTACCGGTGCCATGCGGCAAGGAAATCATGCCGCGCAAAGTTTGATCCGATTGCGCGGTGTCCAGGTTGCAATTCAACGATACTTCGATGGTTTCGACGAATTTCGCTTTTGCGCCGGCTTTTACCAATTTCACGGCTTCGGCCAATGCGTATTTGTTGTCGCGGTTGATGCCTTCGTAAACTTTACGCAGACGTTTGCCGTATGCGCGCATTTCCGGTTTAATGGTTTGTTTTTTGTCCGACATGATACTAGCCCTCCACCACTTCGATGCCCATCGAACGTGCGGAACCCGCGATCATGTTCATGGCGCCTTCGATGTCATTGGCGTTAAGATCCGGCATTTTTTGTTCCGCGATCTGTTTAACTTGCGATTTTTTGATTTTTCCGACAAAACCGCCGCGTCCTGGGGTTTTCGATCCGGATTGCAAATTCGCGGCCTTCATCACGTAAAACGATACCGGCGGCAATTTGGTGATGAATGTAAACGAACGATCCGAATACACGGTGATCACAACCGGAACGGGCGTACCCGGTTCCATTTTTTGCGTCGCGGCGTTGAATGCTTTGCAGAACTCCATAATGTTCACGCCCTTTTGACCGAGCGCCGGACCCACCGGAGGAGATGGGTTCGCTTTTCCTGCAGCGATCTGCAGCTTGATGTAACCATCAATCTTTTTTGCCATTGTTAGCTCCTAATAATAATGTTTAGCGGTGCATACGAGGATGGCACTCCCCTCCCGCAAGTAAGCCATGTGTTATAGCGAATGATAAGATGCAATGCAAATTTAAAAAATAATGCTAAATATCTGAAATTAATGGATTAATATCTGGATTCACCTCTACAATGCCTCTTTATTCGGCATTTCACCTGGCAAAGGATACCAAAATATGTGTTGGTCCGGCGAAGCATCCACGGTTCTGGCGACAATCGGCCTGGCCACAACGGCCTATGCGGCGCACAAAAAAGAACCGGCCGCGTTGTGGATTTGTCTTGGTTATTTTTCGCTGATGGAAGCGTTGCAGGCCTATACTTATATGGTGATCGATTCCTGCGGCAATCCGAACAACCAATTGGCGACGCTGCTTGGGTATTTGCACATCGCCTTTCAGCCGTTTTTCATCAACGCCATTTCCATGTATTTCATTCCGCAAAACGCCGCGCGTAAAATCGCGCCTTATGCCTATGCGATTTGTTTTGCATCGACCATTTTGATGTTGATCCATCTTTACCCCCTGCCCGCGTTGGGACAATGCGAAATCGGGCGGCCATTATGCGCGCATTTCCGGTTTAATGGTTTGTTTTTTGTCCGACATGATACTAGCCCTCCACCACTTCGATGCCCATCGAACGTGCGGAACCCGCGATCATGTTCATGGCGCCTTCGATGTCATTGGCGTTAAGATCCGGCATTTTTTGTTCCGCGATCTGTTTAACTTGCGATTTTTTGATTTTTCCGACAAAACCGCCGCGTCCTGGGGTTTTCGATCCGGATTGCAAATTCGCGGCCTTCATCACGTAAAACGATACCGGCGGCAATTTGGTGATGAATGTAAACGAACGATCCGAATACACGGTGATCACAACCGGAACGGGCGTACCCGGTTCCATTTTTTGCGTCGCGGCGTTGAATGCTTTGCAGAACTCCATAATGTTCACGCCCTTTTGACCGAGCGCCGGACCCACCGGAGGAGATGGGTTCGCTTTTCCTGCAGCGATCTGCAGCTTGATGTAACCATCAATCTTTTTTGCCATTGTTAGCTCCTAATAATAATGTTTAGCGGTGCATACGAGGATGGCACTCCCCTCCCGCAAGTAAGCCATGTGTTATAGCGAATGATAAGATGCAATGCAAATTTAAAAAATAATGCTAAATATCTGAAATTAATGGATTAATATCTGGATTCACCTCTACAATGCCTCTTTATTCGGCATTTCACCTGGCAAAGGATACCAAAATATGTGTTGGTCCGGCGAAGCATCCACGGTTCTGGCGACAATCGGCCTGGCCACAACGGCCTATGCGGCGCACAAAAAAGAACCGGCCGCGTTGTGGATTTGTCTTGGTTATTTTTCGCTGATGGAAGCGTTGCAGGCCTATACTTATATGGTGATCGATTCCTGCGGCAATCCGAACAACCAATTGGCGACGCTGCTTGGGTATTTGCACATCGCCTTTCAGCCGTTTTTCATCAACGCCATTTCCATGTATTTCATTCCGCAAAACGCCGCGCGTAAAATCGCGCCTTATGCCTATGCGATTTGTTTTGCATCGACCATTTTGATGTTGATCCATCTTTACCCCCTGCCCGCGTTGGGACAATGCGAAATCGGGCGGCCATTATGCGCGCCGCATTTATGTTCGGTATCGGGCAATTGGCACATCGCATGGGATATACCGTTGAATCAATGGTACGACAGTTGGACATTCGATTGGTCGCCATTCATCGATAACGCCTATTTACCGTATTTGTTGGCCGGATTTATTTTGCCGCTGGCATACGGATCGTGGCGGTTCACGATGTATCACGCGTTGATGGGGCCGTTGTTGGCGAAATTGTTGACCGATAATCCGAATGAATGGCCGGCGGTGTGGTGTTTGCTGTCGATTGGAATTTTGCTGGTGGTCGCCAAAACCCCGATCCGCAAATTGTTATTCGTGCAAAAACCGTGGTGGCAAAGTTTCATCAAGCAAAATTAGCGCATAAAATTAGAACATAAAAAAAGCCGCTGAAATCCAGCGGCTTTTTAATAATGAATTGCGGGATTAACCGGCGTGTTTTTCAACCTGGGTGTAATCCAAATCCACCGGCGTTGGGCGGCCAAAAATGGACACCGAAACCTTGACGCGTGATTTGTTTTCATCGACTTCTTCGACCGATCCGGTAAAGGATGCGAACGGCCCGTCGATAACGCGCACGTTTTCGCCGACTTCGAACGACACGCTTGGACGCGGACGTTCAACGCCTTCTTTGACTTGGCGGATGATGCGGTCTGCTTCGGCGTCGGAAATCGGAATCGGCTTGCCTTTGCCAGAACCGCCGACGAATCCGGTTACTTTTGGAATGCTGATGATCGAATGCCAAACATTGTCGTCCATCTGCGCCTTGACCAGAATATATCCTGGGAAAAATTTGCGTTCGGTTTGCACCTTGGCGCCGCGGCGCATTTCCACGACTTCTTCCATCGGAACCATGACATCCTGGACCTTGGTGCCGATTTTTTTGTTGGTCGACAAATCGCGGATCGCCTGCGCGACCTTGTTTTCAAAGCCGGAATAAACATGCACCACAAACCAGCGCGCCGGTTTTTCCGATGCGGATGCCGAAACGGGTGCAGAATTTCCAGATGTAGTCACAGCGGCGTTTTCGTTCATGTTACCAACCCATAATGTGGCGCATCGCATAGGCGATAATGCCGTCAGCGGCCATGAAAAACAAAGCGGCGATAATAACAAAAACGAATACCATCGCGGTTGTGATCACGGTTTCTTTGCGTGTCGGCCAAGTCACCTTGCCGATTTCGATTTTTACTTCGCGAAAAAATTTCGCAGGAGAGGTAGTCATAATTGCCCGCCGTCTAATAAATTGTTATCCGAACATGTGGAACAAATTTTTATTCCAACATCTTTATTCCAACATAAAGTTTGCGGCGGGGAATACCCGCCGCCGACCAGGGTTATAGCACAATTACCCCGGCGTTCGTCAAGCCCCTGAAAATCCGCCCTTATTGCCCGCAATAAGGGGTTTTGACCGGCCGGATTTAACGGGTTTCAATCCGTTAGCGTGTCTTTGCGGCTTTGCCTGCAAGATCCGCCAAAATCGACGCCGATAAATTGCTTGGACTGCTTGGACTGCTTGAATTAATTGAATCGGCTTGACCCGAATCCGCGATATGAATCGGTTCACCCAAATTTTCGATCATGACCCGAATTGGCGGCATCGGCATAACCCGATTCACATCAAAAACATCGCCATCGACAACCATGCCTGTGTCATCGACCAATAAAATTTGTCCGCCGAACGGGTCGCCCGAAAGTGCGCCTAAATCTTGTTTGTCAAAACGCGGCACGTTTCCGTGCGGCGATGTTTGTTGCCGAACAACCGATTCTGCAACCATTCTGCGGGCATCATTCGCGCCCGCTTTTCTTCTGTCATATCTGCCCATTGTATTGTCCTTATTTTTTTCGCTTTTTAACGTGCCCTAAAATACTGTGCCCTGTAAGTACAGCACTATTTTCCGCGGCTAGAATTCGAGCGGATCAATATAATGGCAGGAGCAGAGGGGATCGAACCCACAGCCTTCGGTTTTGGAGACCGACGCTCTACCAGTTGAGCTATGCTCCTAAAAAGCGAAGCGGATCATAATCGCAAATCCGGCAATTTGCAAGACAGGCATTTGATGGCCGCCAAACCGCGTTATTTGCGTTTGACCGATTGGCGTTTCGATTTAACGGCAGGCGGTTTTTTAGACGATTTAACGTTTGGCCGGTCGGATAACAACACCCCTGCCCGCCCGTAATTATGGTCGTCCACATCGTGCCAGAATATTTGCACGACTTCGGCCGGAACGCCGCATTCGGCCATGAACACATCGGTGATGCCGCGCACGGTGCGGCGTTTCATTGCAATCGTTTTATTGTTTTTCGCGTAAATATGGATGATCGGCATTTCGATTTTCTATTTATAAATGCAACGGCGCAATTTTGGTTCAGTTAAAATAACGATCGCCTTTGGATTTATTGTCGTCTTCGACATCGCGTTTGACCGCAACGATCAAACCCAATACCACAACCAGCAACGATGCGGTGACCAGCAATTTGAAAAATATGATTTCATCCATCAAATCGGTCCACATATAAATCAATGTGACGGCGACGATTGCGATCAGCAAAACGATGATGGCGTTGCCAAGCGGCGAGTTGGTAAATTTTTTCATGACTTTTCCTTTTCCAGAACGACCAAAAACGCCTCGCGTTTGAAAAACAACAATGTGCGGCGTTCTTCGCGTTCCATGCTGATAACGCGCCAGCCGTCTTCGGCGTGGTAATTTAAAAATTCGGAAAATCGTTCGGGGTCGACCTTGGACGCGCCCAGCAATACCGATCCAAAAATGCCTTCGCGGTAAATGATAACTTTATACTGTTTCATAACTTTGATTCTAAGCGCACCGCAAACCAGGGGCAATATCAAAGCCGCCTAAATGGGCAAGAATCTTGACAGCGCCAAAGTATTTCTTTATAAGAAACATTCCAAATGGCGATCGGGTTGCGGAATGACCAATAAAACATTGAATTATATAAAAAATAAGACATTTTTCGGTTTGCGGGTTATTAACGAGCCTGCTGCCGGTTGGGGACTGGCCAACGCCTTTAGCGGGTTTGTATTGGGCGGAACCGGGTATATTGTCGGCGCCACATTATTGTTAGGCGGTTTGATGAACGCAGCCGTAACGGTTTGGAAATCGCAACAACCCAATCCCACTGCGCCCTTGCCAGAAACCGCGCCCAAATTTTTAAAATTTTTCAGCCGCCCATCGTCCTACTTCTTTTTTGCGACGGGGTGCATGATATTATTATTCGGCGCGCACGTTGTATCGATATTAAATCAATTGAACATGATCGACACATCGAACTGGCCATCTTGGTTGCAAGTCAAACCCAGCGGCGTCAGTGTCAATACCTGTTTGGCGATTTGGGCGGGCGGGCAAGCCAAAGCGAATTGCCATTTTGGTTTGCGGCAAAACAAACTTTTGCAAAACCAAAAGGCGGAGGCGCAAAAAACCGAACCGTCAAAACCCGCGTCTAAATCGCGATGCTTGGTGGATAATAATAAATTGAAATTGGCGGCCGCAGTTATGATTTTATCGCCATCCATCAGTTCTTTGATGCAATCGCCATCGAAAACCCCAATTGAAATCACCCACACCGCGTTTGTCGAGCGCGGTGGACGGTAACGCATACTATTTATTTCCGATTTTTTCGATGTTTGTTGCGACGACAAAACACGAATGTCCGCCGCACAAAAAAAGAATGGTGG
>CAYWJR010000059.1:0-8228 GCA_964458615.1 uncultured Alphaproteobacteria bacterium | reverse complement strand
TTGATTTTCCCGCCGAATGGCGGCGCCGATCTGGGTGATGTTAATTCTGGCGCGGTGAACGCATTAGCGCCGGTTGCGGTATCGATCATGTCGCCATTTGGCGATTTGAAACAGCGGAATTATTGCCGGTAAAAACCGCCCCAATGCAGGCGGGCGGTTTTACGGTTTTGTTTTTCCAGATTTATTTTCCAGTTTTATTTTTTCTTGGTTGCCCGGCGTTGCGCGCGGTTTCCGCCCGTATCGCCACCGCCGGTATTGCCAAATGAATTTTTGCCGCGCGTTTCTTCTTTTGCGGGTCCGGAAAATTCCATTTTTTGCACTGGCGCTTGCGCGAACAATCCCATGGATTTCGCGGCCATTGCCGCGGCTTGTTGTTCTTGCGCTTGTTGAAACGCCATGGCGGCGGCGGGATTGATTTCCGCCTTTGCCAAAATCATGGTGACGGTTTCGCGCATGCGCGCGATCATGTCGTGGAATAAATTGAACGCTTCGCGTTTATATTCCATCAACGGGTCGCGTTGGGCGTATGCGGATAAACGTACGCCCTGGCGCAAATGATCCAGCGATAATAAATGGTCTTTCCAGGATGTGTCCAAAACCCGCAGCAATTGCGATTTTTCCACTTCGCGCCACAACATTTCCCCGTATTGGGCGCGTTTGGCGGCCATTTTATTTTCAACCGCCGATGCGATGCGTTCCATGAAATCGGTATCGGCGATATGTTCTTCTTGCGCCCAGGATTCGACTGGCAAATCCAAACCGAAAACGCGGCGGCATTCTTCGTGCAACGATTTCAATTCCCATTGTTCGATATATGACCGCGCCGGAATGGCGGCGGAAACGACGGCGTTGACGACTTCGGCGCGCATATCGGCGACGATGTCATGCACATCCGCTTCGTCCATGATTTCGCGGCGCTGCGAATAAACCACGCTGCGTTGATCGTTCATCACGTCGTCTTCGCGCAACAGATGTTTGCGGATTTCGAAATTGCGGTTTTCTACCTTTTGTTGCGCTTTTTCCAGCGCGCGGGTGATCCATGGGTGGGTGATCGCTTCGCCTTGTTTCAATCCCAATCCCTGCAATACGCCGGTCATTTTTTCCGAACCGAAAATACGCATTAAATCGTCTTCGAGGGAGAGGAAAAATTTCGACCCGCCCGGGTCGCCCTGGCGGCCGGAACGGCCGCGCAATTGGTTGTCGATGCGGCGCGATTCGTGCCGTTCGGAACCGATGACGAACAATCCGCCCGATTCGCGCACCAACGCGCGCGCCTGTTCGATTTCTGATTTGATTTGCGCGGTTTTTTGCGCGGCGATGGATGGATCGGTGATGCCGTCCAATTCCTCGCGCAGGCGCATTTCCAAATTGCCGCCCAATTGAATGTCGGTTCCGCGTCCGGCCATGTTGGTGGCGATTGTAACCGCGCCCGGCCGTCCGGCTTGGGCTACGATCGATGCTTCGCGTTCGTGCGCGCGGGCGTTCAATACTTCGTGGCGGATGCCGGCTTTTTTCAAAACATCCGACAATTGTTCGGATTTTTCAATCGACGTGGTGCCGACCAGAACGGGTTGTTTTTTGGCGTGGCATTCGCGGATCAACGCGATCACGGCCTGATATTTTTCATCGGCTGTGCGGTACACATCGTCGTCGTGATCGATGCGGGCGACCGGAATGTTGGTTGGGATGGCGATAACGTCCAATCCGTAAATTTCGCCGAATTCGGTCGCCTCGGTCAGGGCGGTTCCGGTCATGCCGGACAATTTCGGGTAAAGGCGGAAATAATTTTGCAACGTCACCGACGCCAATGTTTGGTTTTCGGTTTGCACGTGGACTTTTTCTTTGGCTTCCAATGCCTGGTGCAAGCCGTCGGAATAACGGCGGCCTTCCATCATCCGGCCCGTGAATTCGTCGATGATGATAACGCGGCCATCCTTGACGATATAATCGACATCGCGTTTAAAAATCATGTGCGCGCGCAACGCCTGGTTCAAATGATGTACCAATGTGGTATTGCGCACGTCGTATAACGCGCCTTCGGTTAAAATACCGTCGTCGCGCAATAATTTTTCGGCATGTTCGGATCCGGAATCGGTGAATGTGACCGAACGGCCTTTTTCATCCATTTCATAATCCGCCGCCACAAGGCGCGGGATGATCCGGTCAACGGTGTAATACAAATCGGTCGATGTTTCGGCAGGGCCGGATATGATCAAGGGCGTGCGCGCTTCGTCGATTAAAATACTGTCGACTTCGTCGACGATGGCGAAATAAAACGGGCGTTGCACCAAATCTTCTTTGTGGTATTTCGGCGCGATATGGTCGCGCAGGTAATCGAAGCCGAACTGGCTGTTGGTGCCATAGGTTACATCGGCCTGATATGCCGCCTTGCGGTCTTCGTCGCTGATGCCTTCGACGATGCATCCAACGGTCAATCCCAGGAATTGATAAATTTTTCCCATCCATCCGGCGTCGCGGCGCGCCAAATAATCGTTGACGGTAACCACATGCACGCCTTTGCCCGCAAGCGCGTTCAAATACACCGCCAGGGTTGCAACCAATGTTTTGCCTTCGCCGGTTTTCATTTCCGCGATCATGCCACGGTGCAAAATAATGCCGCCGATCAATTGCACGTCGAAATGACGTTGACCCAATGTGCGTTTGGCGCCTTCGCGGACGGTTGCGAACGCTTCGGGCAATAAATCGTCCAACGATTCGCCGTTCGCGATGCGCGCGCGGAATTCGGCAGTTTTGGCGCGCAAGGCATCGTCGCTTAATTTTTGGTATTCTTGTTCCAGGCTGTTGACTTGATCGACCAATGGCTGGATAGATCCCAAAACGCGGTCATTGTGCGAGCCGAAAATTTTGCGCGCCAAAGATGACAATACCATATTTCCCTACCTTATAATTCCGCTTGAAAACAATCTTGAATGCTCAGGTTTGGTACGGGCTGGGCAAAACAATGTCAACACGACAATATCAACATCAGATCCAATGCCAGATCAGAATCAAACCGTAGGGGGCTATATAGGGATAAATTCCAGCGAAACCAAGGCAAGTTTATGGTTTTGTGCGGATTGGCATAAAGACCCAAAAGTGGCCTTAGAATTAAAGCTAAATGACTGTATTGTTTAGGAATACAGACCGGTTGCAAATACCTTAATAATGTGTTAATATGATTGTTAGGATTAGTAATTAGGCGTTTATATTCAGCATGTTATCGATTGATCCTATTGCAGCATCTCAAATTTACGGCCGCGTGGCTGAATCTTCGGCTGCGTCTCGTTCGATTGAATTGAAACCGATTTATGCCGGCGCGCGTTTCGCGCAATCGGGAACCGACGATTCCGTGGATTTATCGCAAAATGGCAAAGAATTTGCCGATTTATTGGCCAGACAAGACCAAAACCGCCGCGATGCCGAATCCAAAAACGTCATTCAATTGACGCCGGAACAACGGCAAATCGATCAAAAATATACCCAAGTTCGCGCCCAGGTTTTGAATTTCCTGATCGCCCAGGGTTTATCGGTCAGTCAGGCTTTGCCCCAAGCGGAAAAGATCGTTGCCCGCATGGGATACCAACGCAGTTCCTATTCCGGATCGCAAAACGCCGAACAAGAATCGTTCAGCGCCGAATTGAAAAAAGCCAAATTGCGTGAAGAATCAGAATCCTATGCGCCGCCCGTTGCCGCGATGGGATTGAATATTTTGGTTTAAAACCGATTTCCCCATCAATATGCGCCTGTTTATTCGCTTTGGCGAGCTTGCAAGCTGTGCTAACAAATAGCCATAGTTTTATCATATTCTGAATCTATAACTGCCCCCGTATTATTATACCCTATAATGAAAGGAATTTTTAATGTCCAAGAAACTTGTATCTGTGCTGGCAGCCATCGCCGTTGTGGCGGGCGCGTCCTATTACGGAATCGCCGTTGCCGCAGACGCCAACAAGGATGCTCCAAAAACAGCATCGATGCCATCGTCGAATTTGTCGCCGACCGCGATTGTCGCAAAGGTGAACGGCGATACCATCACCGGCGCCGATTTATTGGAAGTGCGCAGCAGTTTGCGCCCACCGGCGAACCAAATGCCGATCGATGCCGTTTACGGGCAATTGCAAGACCGTTTGATCGATTCCAAATTGGTTTTGGAAGTCGCGAAGAAAGCAAAATTGGCTGACGACAAAGAAGTTAAAGAAAAAATCGCCAAAGCGGCAGACCGCATCATCCAGGACACATATTTAACCCGTGAAGTCGGAGCAAAAGTAACCGCAGCGGTTGTCGAAGCGCGTTACAAAAAATTGGCCGCCGAATACAAGCCTGAAAAAGAATTAAAGGCGCGCCACATTTTGGTTGCAACCGAAGCCGAAGCCAAAGCGATTGCCGAGCAATTGAAAAAAGGCGGCGATTTCGCGAAAATCGCCAAAGAAAAATCCACCGATAAAGGCAGCGGCGAAAAAGGCGGCGATTTGGGTTATTTCACCCCGGAACAAGTTGTCGAGCCGTTTTCCAAAACCGCATTCGCGTTGAAAGACGGCGAAGTGTCCGCGCCGGTGCAAAGCCAGTTCGGATGGCATATTATTCAAGCGCAATCGCGCCGCGATACCAAAATGCCGCCATTGGACGAAGTAAAACCGGATATACAACGCATGGTCGCCGATGAAATGTTGACCGACATGTTCACGAAATTGCGCAAAGACGCGAAAATCGAACGGTTCGGCATCGATGGCAAACCGGTCGTTGCGGCGACCGAAACCAAACCGGCCGCGACGCCGGAAGCGAACAAGAAAACACAGTAACGTTTTCAAACAACCGGCGCGTGGATTATGCGGCAACGCAGATTCAGCGCCGGTTTTATTTTTTCTTCAGTTGGATTTCCATATGCGTAAAATCGTATTCGTCACCGCCGCGATTTTAATCAATCACGATCATCAAATTTTATTGACCCAGCGTCCGGCGGGAAAAAGCCTGGCGGGATTATGGGAATTTCCGGGCGGAAAATTGGAATCGGGCGAAAAACCGGCGGAATGTTTGTGCCGCGAATTAAAAGAAGAAATCCATATCGACGTCGATCCAGAAAATTGCAAACCGTTGACGTTTGTCGAATATGATTACCCGGATTTCACGTTGTTCATGCCGCTTTATGCCATCAAAAAATGGCGCGGCGAAATCGCCCCGCAAGAAGATCAGGATTACGCCTGGGTATCATTGGACGATTTGACAAAATATCCCGTTCCACCCGCCGACGAAGCCGTGATCCGCGATTTGCCCGCGATATTGCGGCAATTGTTATAATTTACAATATATCCGCCAGATTTATTTTTCCGCTGCCGCGCGGCAATGGTTGTTGTTGCGCGTCCGACGGCGACCATCCGGATAAATAGGCGATTTGCGCGGTTGAATTGTTATCGTATTGGTTTTGAAAAATTTCCGCCGCGCGGGCGATCACATCGCGGCGCAACGGTTTTCTGGCGCGGTCTTTGGCGAAATTGGCGAAACCATCGCCACGGATTTTATTCAAAAGATCGAATAAATTTCGCGCATTTGCGGTTATGTATTCCTGATGCGCGACCGGCAATGCGAATCCCGCGCGTTGCAACAATGCGGGCAGGGATGTAAAATCCGGCAATGGAATCATGCGCGATGCGGCCGCGCCGGTCAATTCCGCTTCGGCCAATAAAAAACTTTGGCGCAATTCTTGTAACGATTCGCCAGCCAGCAAGCTTGCGTTCATCAATCCGTCCGGTTTTAAAATGCGGCGTATTTGCGCCAGCGCGCCGGGGATGTCATTGACCAAATGCAACGATAAATTGGAAACCGCCAAATCGAAACTGTGCGGGGCGAACGGCAATAAATCTTCATCGCCTTGCACATCGCCGCGATCAGGGTCGAACGTGACAATGTACGCATGCGGATAATTTTCCATCAGCAGGTTTTTCAAGCCGCCTTGGTTGCCGAAAATCAGGATGTTTCGAAAATCGCGCCGGATCAATTGCAAATCTTCGGCCAGCCGGAATGCGATTTCGGCCGAAAACGCGCCATGATCCGCGCCGGATTTGGCGGTTTTTTGCCGCCTTTGGCGCAGCAAGGCGCGGTCTAATGGCTGTTGATGCAATTTGCTTGTCCTAATGGCTTTATTTGTTAGGCTTGAAACTATCATGTTCGCGCGCAAAAAAACAGGGGATGTTCCCGCAGGATCCGTGTTTTCCCAATCCGATTCCCGGTTGAAATGGGTCGATTTGGTATTGCCGCATTTGTGCGGTTTATGCCGCGAACCGGTTGTGGGCGGGCATAATGTTTGCGGGGCCTGCTGGCCGAAATTGCAATTCGTAACCAAACCGCAATGCAGTTGTTGCGGGTTGCCGTTCGGGTTCGATTTGGGGGATGCCGCGCTGTGCGCCAAATGCATCGAACATCCGCCGCAATTCGAATCGGCGCGCGCGGCATTGAAATACGACGATCACAGCAAACAAATGATTTTGGGATTCAAGCACGGCGATAAAATGCATTTGCGCATGGTGTTGGCGAAATGGATGATGGTCGCGGGCAAAGATGTTTTACAGGGCGCAGATATTTTGGCGGCGGTGCCGTTGCATTGGACGCGTTTGTTGAAACGCAAATATAACCAAGCGGGATTATTATCGTCGGAATTGGCGCGATTGACCGGAATCGCGGGCAGGGCGGATTTATTGTTGCGGTGCCGCCGCACAACGCCGCACGAACAAATGACCCGGGCGGAAAGGGAAAAAAACGTCCGCGCCGCGTTTGAATTGAATCCTAAATACAGTGCGGAAATCGCAGGGCGATGCGTTGTGGTGGTGGACGACGTTATGACCACAGGCGCGACCGTTAACGAATGCGCCAAAACCTTGTTGTCGGCTGGCGCGGGCGCGGTGCGGGTTTTAACGGCGGCGCGTGTGGCGTTCGACACCTAAAGTATCTAAATTGCCCAATTGCAAATTGATTGTATATTCGATCCAGGTGGTTTACATTACCTTATCTTTTTCTAATCCGAGTGTATTTTCATGAACATAAACACAACCCACCAAAATCCAGAGGAGAATAAGTGGATGAAGCGCATTATTGCATTGGCTTTGGTTATTCTGGCCGTAACCGCGGCGGCGGCGATTGCCGGTGACGGCAAAGATGGCCGTTATCAAGTTTTAAATACCGTCATTTCGATGCCGGGTCCCGTGAAATACGATGTATCGCAACCGGTTTTGGTCGACACCCAAACGGGCAGCACCTGGATTCTGGCGCAACCCGAAGGCCAGGTGATCGGCTGGTATCCATTGACCAAATCGGACAAAATGCCGGAGGCGCCGAAAAAACCGGTTCCATCTGAAATGGATGGCGCTCCGAAACAGTAGTTTTTTTAAAACTGCCACCTATATCGAAAAGGCCGGGTTATTCCGGCCTTTTTTCACTTAGGACTTTTATAAGGACTTTTTTATCAGGAGATTTTTATGGCCAACAATATCGAAATTTACACAACCAATTATTGTCCGCATTGCACCCGCGCCAAAGATTTATTAAAGAAAAAAGGACAGGCATTTTCCGAAATAAATTGCGAAGAAGACGAAAATGTCTGGAATGAATGCGTCAAACGTTCCGGCGGGCGCCAAACCGTGCCGCAAATTTTTATCAATGGCGCGCATGTCGGCGGCGCGGACGATTTATACGCGCTGGACAAAGCGGGCAAATTGGATGCGATGCTGGGTGTTTAAAACCAACAAACATAATGCTCCATTGACTGTCTTATCTTTATAAGATACAATATTGTATGTCTTTAGCAGCCCGTATTTCAACTATGTACGATGCCGATCAGTTTGCACGGCTGGCGGGCAAGCCATTTGAGGCTGTTGATGAAAGTAATGGCCAAGAAATTCAGACCATCAAAACGAAGTTGGGCGGTTGGCCGGATAAACGTCATCTTGATGCGGAAGGTTTGCGCAAATTTACCATATTGGTAATACATCAGACTTTGCGGCCAGATATGCAAAGAGATTTTGCACCATATTTAAAGAAATTATGTAAAGCTCAATTGGTGTCATGGCAATATTACGCTATTATTCAGGATAAAATTCGCGTTGCTGCGCATCGTCCGCAAATTTACGGCACACAATTAAATGATAGTCCTGTGCAACGATTGGGAACAGTGGATAAACGCCGCGCACTAATAGGTTTGCAGACGTTGGAATCTTACCGTGCACGAAATATTTAAGCGG
>CAYWJR010000058.1:0-8315 GCA_964458615.1 uncultured Alphaproteobacteria bacterium | reverse complement strand
GGCGGGCTTTCGATAGCAATTTTTCTGTATTTCAGGTAGTTGCGGGTGGTTCACAAATTTCGATCAGCCCAACACCGGCATTTTATTTCAATCCTGTTGCGGTTTTTGCATTCAATGACCAGGGACGCGGTGTATTGGGTTACAACGGGATTGTTGCGAATGACTTTACATTCAATATCCCAACAACAGCCGGACAAACATATTTCTTGGCATTCAGCCATTGGGGTTTGGAGCCAGCCAATAACTTAAACTCAATTTTCAGCGCATCCAATTTTGGCGTTAACAATCCATTGAATAACAATGTGTTTAACAACACAGCTGGCGACAATCAATTTGGTGAAGAAGATCACTCGTTTGATATTCAAGGTCTCGCAGTTCCAACACCAGGTTCTGTTGCATTGTTGGCTATGGCAGGATTGGTGGCAGCACGCCGCCGCCGCTAGTTTTCCGGCATATAAAATTGACAAAGCCCGGGTTAAACCCCGGGCTTTTTTATTATCGGAATTTTTCTAAAAAAATATTTATGCCGCTTGGGATTGAACGCCGCCGATAATCGGCATCGATTTTTCATTCAACATAATATCGATCGATTTCACCGCAATCGACCGCACAGGTTGGAACCGCGTTTTGAAAAAATCCATGGATTCGGTTTCCGATCCGCCCAAATTGACGGTTTGGATGCCGCGCGATTGCAACATACGGCACATCGCCGCCATTTGCGCGTATGGCAACGTATCCGTTGCGCCATTGAATACATACCATAAATTGATCGCGTGATTTTTATTGAATTCCTCGATGACAAAAAAACCTTGAACGGCGCCGTCGTAAATTGCCACATAAGCCGACATCAAATCCGGCCGGCCCATCGATATATCCATCATATCTTTGTGCGATTGGAAAATTTGTTCTTCGGTCAATGGGAACCCGGGATTTTGTTCGGTGAATATTTTCGCGTAAATCGCGCCGATTTCCCGGACCTGTTCGAAATATTTCGACTGATAAATTTCGATGCTTATCAATTCTTCGTTCAATTTTTTGGTGCCAGGCATCGCGGACGATTTTTCGGTCGATATGGTGTGCAACGGATAACGCCAATCCAAAATGTCTTCGGCGATCACGTTCGCGGCGGCGATGGAATGCGGGTGGTTGGATAAAAACAATTTTTGCTGGGCATCGTCGAACCGCGCCAACCGCGCGCCGTTAGGCGGGGTAGGCAGCAAATCCAGCAATTCATGCACCGCGCCGAAATCCGGCCCGATCGGCGGATAAATCAACGCCTGGCCGATCATGTTGGGGTGCCAACAAAATGGAATGCATGTATCGGATTTGACGAATAAAAACGCGCCGCGCCGCCCGGTGAAATAAAAATAACCGTATGACAGATTCAAATCGTTTTGACCGGAATAATAAAATTTTTCTTTATATTCTTGTAAAATTTCGCGCGCCTTTGGGTCTTCCAAATACATCACGCCTGGAATTTCCAGCGCCATTTGTTCCCATTTGCGTTCGGTATAAATTCTCATGACGCGGCCACGTTTTTTTGCGCGTTTTTCATCACGTTGAATGGGGGTCGCCAGGTTGATGATTGATGCCTGTTCATCGGATAAATATGCCAGAAATATCCATGAATAACAACTATTAAAGCCATATAATGCATGTATCGCGCAAAGACCGGATGATGTTTGATTTTGCGCCCGGCGGGCATGAATGCACAATAATTATGGGCTTTAATTATCATTGGCGAACATGGCGGCCATGGCGGCGCCGAAATGATTTTCAATGCGGTAATATTGAATTTCGCGGTCGTTAAAATAAGATTCTTTTTGCGCCAGATTTTTCAACAAAGATTGCTTGCGGCGGTATTCGGACATCGTCTTTGCCACGATGCCCGTAACTTGATTTCGCATATTGGCGATTTTTTTCACGGGCAGTTCGCCATGCGCGATCATTTCATTGCGCCAGGATTTGTAATTTTTCAATGTCTGCAATACCCAATACCGCAACAGGCGGATTTCCGATTCCATCGCCTGCTTCAGGCTTTTGGCGTCGTTGTTTTGGGTCAAACGGAATGATGGGTTGGTGTTGGTCATTTTTCCTGCTCTCGATATTTTTAATTTATGCGGCGTGTTTTTGCGCCTTGCGTATTTCGTCGACGATATTCAATGCGAAATAGGGGCCGTATTTAATTTCCAGATGTTCGTAAATTTCCGCCTCGGTCATCGATGCGAAATTGCGCGCCGCATTCGCCGGTTTCGATGCGGGCGATTTGGCGATTTTGCCTTGGTCGTTTTGATTGGCGTAATTCATTTCTATCGTTCCCTAAATCGGTTTATTCGTCTTGGCAAACGAAGAATAGGATCATATAGTTAATCAAACATTAATTCAATATAAAAAATATTGATAAAAGATATAAAAAACATCTATATCTGGCGTAATAGTTATTATAATATTGAAATATAATAATATTTTAATTACGAATTTAATCAAATAAATATTTTATAACGATATATTTCATATTGTATTGCAATGTTTTTTATATCTTGTTATAAAATATGGCATGTTAGACGCAAAACAAATACGTGCCGCCCGCGCCCTTTTGAATTGGTCGCGCGAGGAATTGGCAGAACAAACCGGAATTTCTGTTCCCGCGCTTGCCCGCGCGGAAACGGGTGAATCGCAATTGCGCGCCACCAGCGCCGAGAAAATAAAATCTTCGTTGGAAAACGCGGGAATTATTTTCACCGATGGCCATGGCGTGAAAATGCGCACTGAAATCGTGCGCATTTTCGAAGGTCTGGAAGGTATCGAACGTTTTTATAATGAAATTTATAATGCCGCGCAAACAATGACGCGGGAATTTTTGCAATTTGGGTTGAGGTATAGAGATATTGCAGATTTTCACAGCAAGGAAGCAGTAGCCGATTATCTGAAAAAGATGACTGCATTAAATAAAATTATTTTCCGCTGCATCAGTAGTGAAGAAGAGCGGTCGATGAAAAAGACCGATTATACAACGTACCGGTATTTGTCTGATGACCGATTTGCGGGTGTGCCATTTTATGTTTTTGGTGATAATCTGGCCATTATATCCTTGCGGTCCGAAGGATCTCAGGCAATTGTTATTTCTGACGCCAAAGTAGCCGAGGAATACCGCCATCAATTTGAAGTGATGTGGAGCGTTGCAAATGCATAGCGTAGCCAATCCCGCGTTGTTCCAGATTGTCAAAAAGAATGATATTTCTTTAAGTAGGGCATTGCTGGATGCAATCCAAGGAAATGTAAAAAATAACTTGGCGGATTTTTTGTACAGTATGCCGGTAAATGACAACGACCCTGTACAAGGGGCGATGCTATATGATTTGATCTTGGATAATTGTGCGGATTATTATCTTTATAATGCCGAAATTAGTATTATAAACGAGCATGCTGAATACATATGTCAACTTCTGCCCGGAACATTGTCGATCATTGAAAATGGTCCGGGTCCGCACAAAACTATCCGCCGCAAAACGTTGCCGCTATTGAGCGCAATTAAAAATTTAGAACGGTATGTTGCCATCGATCAATGCCATGCTTATGCGGAATTGGCTGGCAATTACATAAAATTTAATTTTCCCAAAGCAAAAGTCGAGTCGATCGAGGGCGACCAATTCGATATAAACCTGAATTATTCTTATTATGAAAATCCTTTTATGATTTGTTTTGGTCCCGCGCTGTTGAATACGGATCCGTTAGGGCATGAAAATATTGCAGACAGTGTTTCGCGTCTTATGGGTGTTTGGGCAAGGCAATTAGGCCTGCGCGGTCACTTGCTGATTGCCCAAGACACCAATCAAGATAAAGCCAGCCTTTTAAAAGCCTATCGCAATAGTTGGAACGAGAATTTCAATAGAAGTCTTTTGCACCGTTTGGGGCGGGATTTGCCTTTGCGCGGGTGGAATGTTTCATCTTGGGACTATTCCGTTGTTTGGGACGCATCTAATAGCCGGGTGGACATAGGTTTTACAGCCAATGATGACCATGTTTTCATGCTCGATCAAACACCTGTTAAAGTAACCAAAGGGCAATATTTACATATTGTAAGCAGTTATAAACTGCCCGCTGATCGTTTCTTGGAAGCGGCAAAAGCGGGGGGCTTTGAGCCTGTGCGCATTTTTACTCAGCCGGGCAACCCCGTGGCATTGCATTTATTGAAAGTGGCGGAATAGTTTAAAGCCCTTTGATTGAGAGGATTGTTTGGCTTTTCCCCAACGCACCAAATCCCCTTGGCAATTTCCCCTATTTTAGGGCATCTTAGGATCGCTTTCCCGCTTTAATCCTATCCGATTGCCCTTTATGAAAACTCTGTCATCGCAAATAAATTCCAAATCCGAAGATTTTAAATTCAACGCCGCGCATTTACAGGCAATCGTCATATCTGAACCGGCCGTAGCAGAAGAATACCGCCGCCAGTTCGACGCGATGTGGGGCATCGCAAATGACTAAAAAAACATCGCATCTGCGGCACAATACGATTATGCCACAACGGTAAAAGACGTTGGGTTCGGCCATGCTTTTAAACAGGCATTGAATCAAGAATACGACAGCGGCATAGCCGATTATTTGTACAGCACACCGGTTAACGACAACGACCCGGTGCGCGGTGAACGGATATTCCAAGATTTATTGAGCGATTGTCAAAATTATTATTTATGCTCCAAAGAAGCGGAGTTATTGCAAAATCATTGTGCAGCATTGAAAGATTTATTGCCATGCGAACTAAGTGTGATTGAATTCGGGCCTGGATCGGAAAACAGTGTCTTGCAAAAAACGCTGGCTCTTCTATCGGCATTGCCGGGTATTGACCGCTATACAGCGGTTGATGTGAATGAAAATTATGCCGCAGCGGCGGTAAAATTGGTTCAACAAAAATTCAGCGGAATAAAATCCGGTTTAATTCACGATACTTGTTTCAACCCGGATTTGAATTTCAGAAATTATAAGAACCCGATAATCATCTGTTTGGGTGGCTTGATTTTCAATAACTATTTGTCGCCATCTGGCGACTCTACGCATCTGATTGCGGATTATTTGCGCATATGGGCTGGCCAATTGGGCGCGGGCGGCTATCTGGCGATTTCCCAAGATACCAATAGCGACGAAAAATCATTGAAAGACGCCTATCAGAATCCGTGGATGGCGGAATTGATCCAAAATATTTTGTGGCGCGTTAATCGCGATTTGCCGATCGATGGATTGAACGCTTTATCATGGAAATACCAATCGTCTTGGAATCCGGAAAATTACCGCCTGGATTTGGGATTGGTCAGCACGGAATTGCAGCATTTGGAATTCGACGATGCGATATACCAAATCAAAAAAGGCCAATATATGCACGTGGTCAGCAGTTATAAATACCCGGAAAACGTGTTTTTATCGGCGGCCGCCAATGCCGGATTCATATCTGTGAAAACCTTCCGCCAGCCGGATAATCCAATCGTGCTGCACTTGCTAAAAGTCGTATAATAACGCGTAAAACCGCTGTTGCCGGGCTTGCGGCGCACATTGTCCCCAACCCTGGCGTTTGCACCAAATCCCCTTGGCAATTTCCCCTATTTTAGGGCATCTTAGGATCGCTTTCCCGCTTTAATCCTATCCGATTGCCCTTTATGAAAACTCTGTCATCCCAAATCAATTCCAAATCCGAAGATTTCAAATCCAACGCCGCGCATATGCAGGCGCAAATCGACGACATGAACGAAAAATTGTCGCGCATCCGGCTTGGCGGATCCGACGACGCCCGCAAAAAACACGAAGGCAGGGGAAAATTATTGACCCGCGACCGGATCAATCATTTGCTCGATCCCGGTTCGGCGTTTTTGGAATTCAGCGCCTTTGCGGCGTACAACATGTATGGCGAAGATGTTCCCGCCGCCAGCATCGTGACCGGCATCGGCCAGGTATCCGGGCAACAAGCGGTGATTATCGCCAATGACCCGACCGTCAAAGGTGGAACATATTATCCGTTGACGGTGAAAAAACATCTGCGTGCCCAAGACATCGCGGCGCAAAATAATTTGCCGTGCATTTATCTGGTCGATTCGGGCGGCGCGTATTTACCGGCGCAGGACGAAGTTTTTCCCGATCGCGATCATTTCGGCCGCATTTTTTACAACCAGGCGCGCATGTCGGCGCAACGCATCCCGCAAATCGCGGTGGTGATGGGGTCATGCACCGCTGGCGGCGCGTATGTTCCCGCCATGTCGGACGAAGTGGTGATTGTAAAAAATCAGGGTACGATTTTCCTGGGCGGCCCGCCATTGGTAAAGGCGGCTACGGGCGAAGTTGTCACGGCCGAGGATCTGGGCGGCGCGGACGTGCATTGCCGTAAATCCGGCGTTGCCGATCATTATGCCGATAATGACCGCCATGCGTTGGAAATAACCCGCAACATTGTCAGCCATTTGAACCGTTCGCCGCAAACCAAATTGAATTGCATCGCGCCGGAATTGCCAAAATACGATCCGGCGGAATTGACCGGAATCATACCGCGCGACACGCGCAAACCGTTCGATGTACGCGAAGTAATCGCCCGCATCGTCGATGGCAGCCGGTTCGATGAATTCAAGGCGCTCTACGGCACCACCATCGTTTGCGGGTTCGCCTATATATCGGGCATGCCGGTTGGGATTATCGCGAATAACGGGATTTTATTTTCCGAAGCCGCGTTAAAATCCACGCATTTTATCGAACTGTGCAACCAGCGCGGCATTCCATTGGTGTTCTTGCAAAACATCACCGGATTCATGGTCGGGCGCAAGTACGAAAATGACGGCATTGCCAAAGACGGCGCGAAAATGGTCACCGCCGTATCGTGCGCAAACGTGCCGAAATTTACCGTTCTGATCGGCGGATCGTTTGGCGCTGGAAATTACGGCATGTGCGGCCGCGCGTTCAATCCGCATATGTTGTGGATGTGGCCGAATTCGCGTATTTCGGTCATGGGCGGCGAACAGGCGGCGAATGTTTTGTGGCAAATCCGCGCCGACAGGGCAGAATCCGAAGGCAAGCAATTGACCGCGGCGGAAGCGGAGCAATTCAAATCTCCAATCCGTCAGCAGTATGAAAATCAAGGCCATCCATATTACGCATCCGCGCGTTTGTGGGATGACGGAATTTTATCGCCCGCCGATACCCGGATGGCGTTGACCATGGGCATTTCGGCGTCGTTGAACGCCGAATGGCAACCGACACGGTACGGCGTATTCCGTATGTAATTTCACAGGTGACGTTATGACCAACACCGTATTGATTTCCAAAGACGCATCCGGCATTTCAACGATCACGATGAATAAACCGGACGTGCACAACGCGTTCGACGAACAATTGATTTCGGATTTGACCAAAGCGGTCAAACAACTGGACGCGGATACGCAAACACGCGTGGTCGTTCTGGCCGCATCGGGAAAAAGTTTTTCGGCCGGCGCGGATTTGGGCTGGATGCAAAAAATGTCCGGCTATTCCGAAGAAGAAAATTTGCGCGACGCCCGCGCTTTGGCCGAATTGATGGCTTGCTTGGATCAAATGAACAAACCCACAATCGCCCGCGTTCAGGGATCGGCGTTTGGCGGCGGGGTTGGATTGATCGCTTGTTGCGATATGGCGATCGGCGTATATGATTCCAAATTCGCGTTATCCGAGGCGCGGTTGGGATTGATTCCTGCCGTTATATCGCCTTATGTCGTATCGGCTATCGGGGCGCGCAATTCGCGCCGTTATTTTTTAACCGGCGAACGGTTCGACGCGGAATCCGCGCATGCGATGGGATTGTTGCACCAATTATGTTATGCCGACGAATTGGACGGCGCGGTTGAAAATATGGTCGATGCGTTGTTGCAATGCGGACCTGGCGCGCAAAGCGCCTGCAAATATTTAATCCGCCAGGTGCAATCGGGCAAAAACAACGCCGAATTGATTGAATGGACGGCGCAACAAATCGCGCAAATCCGCGCCAGCCACGAAGGCCGCGAAGGAATCGCGGCATTTTTGGAAAAACGCGCGCCGAAATGGTTGAAAAAGAGAGCATAATGTTTAAAAAAATTCTAATCGCCAATCGCGGCGAAATCGCTTGCCGTATTATTCGCACCGCCCGCAAAATGGGCGTTAAAACCGTCGCGGTTTATTCCGATGCCGACGCCAATGCGCAGCATGTGAAAATGGCCGACGAATCGGTGCGTTTGGGCGGCACGACCGCCGCTGAAAGTTATTTGATAAAGGATAAATGAATAAACCGGACGTGCACAACGCGTTCGACGAACAATTGATTTCGGATTTGA
>CAYWJR010000057.1:0-9282 GCA_964458615.1 uncultured Alphaproteobacteria bacterium | reverse complement strand
GCAATGCCCAAATATTTGGTTAAACCCGATCCGTATTTTACCACCAAATTCCCCCATGATTTCGGGGTCCACAGACCGCGTTTTGGCAATTCAAATTGACAAAGATCATGCACGGGCTGATTGGCGCTTGCATTACCGTGCTGCCGCATATAATCCGCAATTTGATCTTCACTGCTGAACAAACAACAAAGCTTGTATGCCCATATCATAGGCTCATACGCTCTTTCTTCCCGGTGATGGGGATATTCCTGATTATAGGCAAACTGAACGACGGGCAAGATTTTGGCGAACAAGACCGGTTTGAATCCCATTACCGGATAGCGTTCAAGTTCCTTGCACGGTGGATCCATATTCAAAACCTCGCGCCAAGCGACCAGCCCATCATGCTGCGCCATTTGATGTCTTTTTAATCCTGCAACGGCATCGATCTTGCTATTTGCTTCTGTCCCAAGAATTGCAGGATCCGGAAGCAAATCGCGAAATTTCGCGGCGATTACTAATTTTCCGTCTGCGCAGAAACGCAATGCGGCAATTCTTATTAAATGTATTTGATAATGTTTTAAGGGTCTTTCGATGCCTGCTTCCAATAACTCCAACGATCTTTCGACATGTGTATTTTTTGTAAACCAACTGGCATCGCGCATATCTTGGCAAAGAACACCCCAGGCTTCGGCAATATTTTCGGGCGCTCTATCCTTGGTATGCTCCCCAGTCGTTCTTGGACGTCTGGGGATTTCAACGCCCGTTTCCAACACCGAAAGCCGCTGTGCGAATTGATACACGGTCCAAGAATTCATTTCAGTTACCGTGTCTATTAATTTTTCAATATCCGCCGGTATACGATAATTGGCGCGTATCACCAGGGCGGCTAGAATATGCACTGCCTCATGACGCACCGTCATGCCGGGATCTTGAGGACGACGAACTTCGTTTTCTATTACAGTAGCTATTTTTGCAATCAAATCCTGGCGGTTTGGCCCTGCAATATACTGGAACAATTCATATCGATATGGATCTTTGGATTGAAATAAATCCGCGACAATCTTAAACCACCGATCTTGCATGGATAATTCAGGATCTGCTATCCATTCTAGAATTCTTGCGGTCAGCCCCGGCGCAATTTCCATCTTCAATGCTTCTGCGCAATTGTGGCACCGATTTTCTATAGCTTGCAAAAATAAATGTTTTCTGTCGTTTTTTCTCCAAGTCTTTTAATAATTCTATCCAGAAACTTTGGCTAAAATCCTCTCGAGACAGGGATTGCCATTCGATAAAAGATCTTTTGTTTTCTCCTTGTATGGGTTTTTCCAGAAATTTTGCATAAAGCCGATGCAAGTCCAAAACAGTTTTTTCCGGCGCAGCGTGAACGATTTGCTCCAACAAACCTTTTGGCATTACGCGCTGATCGAGAGCGATCAAAAAATCCGGATCGCCCGACGCAATCATGGCGTCTATCAAATCCCACCGATTCAACGCGACATAAGCGGGCAAAAACTCGTAATATGGACGCCACGAAAATCCCGCCGCCGTTACCGGCGGATTGGCATGATCGCGAAGCGTTTTCCAATCGAACATAATGGATCCCATAAAGATAGGATCGTATCTTAATAGTGGAATATTGTGCCGTCAAGCGGGGCAAATATATTGTTTTTCAATTGTTTATTTTTTGGATTAAACCTTGGTATCCAACTTCGTCCCACGGCTTTTGTTTTCGATGTCATCATCGATTTTACCGTCACCCGCGCCGATCAATCCCATCGCGAATGGAATGCCGCCGATCACGATCAGGATGCCGAATATTTCCGCCCCGGTCGGTATTTCGCCCAAAAATACAGCCGCCAAAATAACCGTCAATACCGGAATCAACGCGCCCGCCGCGCCCGCGCCCGATGCGCCGAAAACGCCGATCGCATAGTTGAAAAACAAAATCGCGCCGATCGACGTTAAAACGCCCTGATAAACGCCTTGGAACAACAATGTGGAAACGGGATAATCGAACACGCGCCCGCCAAACGCGAAACTGTATAACGGCAGATATAATATCATCGATAAAACGGCGATCAACGCCACGCCGTGCCAGGCATCGATACGCCACAACCGCACACATACCGTGTACAACGACCACGACAAAGACGCGGCGATGAACAACAAATGTCCGATCCATTGATTGTCACTGCCCGGCGTCAAATTCGGGAAACCGATTAAAAACGCGCCCGCGATCACAAGCCCGATGCCAAGCCACCGCACGCGCGCGATCGATTCGTTTAAAATCAACCACGCCAGCAATGCCGTAAAAATCGGCACCATGCCCGGCATCAATGTCGCGCCATGGCTGGCGGGCGCGAATTTAACGCCATAAATCGCGGTCAATGAATTGATCAACCCGCCAAGGCAGGCGATGATAAACGCCTTCCACCAAACCGTTCCGATGCCGCGCCGCACCAAAAAAGGCAGCAATATCAAACCGGCCACGGTCAAACGGATCGCGACAATATCGAATGGGTCGACGCCGTTGGTCACGCCATAACGATTGACCACCCACCATCCGCCCCAAATCGAACAAGCCGCCAAAAGATACAAGATACCTTTCGATTGCCGGGTCAATTGATCGGAATTTTTAAAGATTTTGGAAAGTGTCATTCCGCATACGCGATTTATTAATAGTTAGGCTGTAAAATCTTAGAAAATATGGAAAATTTCTTGTAATCTATAGCAAATCCCGCCGAAATAGGCTATGGAAAATACGATTCTTTTTGTTCAAAGGGAATTTGATCCTTGACCACCAGCGCCACGTCCCTGCCCGATTTCAACCAACCAGGATTAACCTGGTTTAACGTTCCCAAACCGCTGAGCATCGGCGAGGTTTTTGGGCGGCTGGTTATTCTCGATTTTTGGACATTTTCCTGTATCAACTGCCTGCATATTTTGCCAAGCATGCGCCGCATCGAAAAAGCGTTCAAAGACGATGTGGTGATTTTAGGCATCCATTCCCCCAATTTTCCGTATGAACGCGATCCCGCCAACGTCGCAAAAGCGATCGTGCGGTATCAAATCGAACATCCCGTGGTGCACGATCCGGAATTCAAATTGTGGGACGCGTATGGCGTCAAGGTTTGGCCGACATTGATTTTGGTATCGCCGGATGGCCAAATTTTCGCGCGCCAGGCGGGCGAACCCGATGGCGACAAATTATTGGAAGTCGTCGGCAACGCCGCGCGCAAATTCAAGGCGCAAGGCAAATTGCGCCCCGCCGCCACCGAATTGACCAAGCCGGAAAAACAAAACAGCGTTTTATTGTTCCCAGGGAAAATGAAACGCCTGTCGTACAAAGGCAATCAATATTGGGTGGTCGCCGACACAGGCCACCATCAGGTTGTCATATTCAACGACCAAGGCCAGCAGGTGCAACGCATCGGCCGCGGCGCGCAAAGCAATCTGGACGGCGAATATAACCGGTGCGCGTTCGACAACCCGCACGGAATCGCATGCGGCGAAGATGTGATTTATGTCAGCGATTTGGGCAGCCATTTGATCCGTAAAATCGATTTGAAAACCCAAACCACATCGACCATCGCCGGAATCAATCGCCGTGGTTTGACATTAACCAAAGAATCGCAAGGCACCGACGTCGGGCTGGCGTCGGTATTCGACATGGAATTGGTTGACGACCAATTGTATTTCGCCAATTCCGGCACGCACCAAATCGGTGTTATCGACGTCAAAACCAACATGCTGAAACCGCTGGCCGGTGGCGGCGCCAAAGACATTTTGGACGGCGCGGCGCGCGCCGCGAAATTGGCGCAACCTTCGGGGCTTTCGGTTTCGGCGGATAAAAAACGCCTGTATTTCGCCGACAGCGATAATTCCGCGATCCGGTATTTGGATTTAACCGATTTATCCACGGTCAAAACCGTGGTCGGGCGCGGCATGGCGGAAAGCGGCCGGCGTAACGGCGGATTCGCATCGGCGCGGTTTCAGCACCCGATGGGCATCAGCATTTGCAAGGATTTTTTAATCGCCGCCGACAGTTTCAACGCCACATTGCGGAAATTGGATTTAACGAAACAAACCGTTGAAAATTATGCCGAAGATTTCGCCTGTTTGGACGAAGCGCCTAAACCGCTGCTCGATCCCGAAGGCATTACATGGGACGGCGGCGACCGTTTATTCGTAGTCGATAGCAATAATCACCGGATTCTGGTATATGATTTGGCGAATAAAACCTGGCGCACTTGGGCATAGGCTTTGGGGCATAGGCTTTGGGGCATAGACTTTGGGGCTTAAGCCCTGGGGCATTATAAAAAAATGATGGAGTAGACAATGAAAAAAATCGCAATTTTAGGCGCGGGCAAAATCGGCTGGGCATCGGCCAGTCTTTTGGCGGAATCGGGCGATTATCAGGTTACAATCGCCGATAACAACGATCAGGCATTGCAAAACCCATCGGTAAAATCGGTCACCGCCGTGCGCGCCGATTTGGCCAACGCCGCCGATGTCGAAAAAATCCTGACCGGCCAGGAATATGTCATCAGCACCTGCCCGTTTTATTTAAACACGGCGATCGCCACCATCGCGCATAAATTGGGCGTGCATTATTTCGACGTTACCGAAGATGTGGAAACCACCCGCGCGATCAAGGAATTGGCGAAAAACACCAAATGCGCGCTGGTGCCGCAATGCGGATTGGCGCCTGGATTTATTTCCATCGCCGCCAACACCGTCGCCAGCCGGTTCGATAAAATTTTGGACGTCACCATGCGCGTCGGCGCGTTGCCGCAATTCCCGACCAACGCGTTGAAATACAATTTAACCTGGAGCACCGATGGTCTGATCAACGAATATTGCAACCCGTGCGAAGCATTGGTCGAAGGCGAAATGACCGAATTGCAGGCGTTGGAATCGGTCGAACATTTCACCTTGGATGGCAGCGAATACGAAGCATTCAATACATCCGGCGGTATCGGATCGCTTGGCGAATCGTTGATGGGACGGGCGCGCAACGTCGCGTATAAAACCATCCGTTATCCCGGCCACCGCGCGATCATTCAAACATTGTTGCACGATTTGCGCCTGATTGAACGCCGCGATTTGTTGAAAGACATTTTCGAGACATCGATCCCATCCACCAAACAAGACGTGGTTTTGGTGTTCGTTACCGTAACCGGCATACGGTCTGGCCGTTTGATGCAAGAAAACTTTTTGCGCAAAATTTACAGCCGCGAATTATATGGCCGCACATGGAGCGCGATTGAATTGACCACATCGGCGGCGTTATGCGCCATGGTCGATTTGCACAAAGACGGCAAAGTCGCCAAAACCGGATTCATCAAGCAAGAAAGCGTGATGTTGGACGCATTTTTGGCCAACCGGTTCGGCCAATATTATCAAGACGCGGAAACGACCAACGCCGCGCCGGTTTTGCAATCCAAACGGGCATAACCCGCACGCGAAACAAAACAAACAAAACACAGACAAACAAAAAAGGCCGCGAAAATCGCGGCCTTTTTATTAAAATCTATTTCGGTGATTAATGTTCGCTGCGTCCACCGCCGGCAACCAATTTGGCGTTGCGGGCGCCGTCCGATACATTCGATACCGCGCGGCGGCGTTGAACGACTTGTTCTTGGCCGGCATAGGCGGCTGTTTTGCTTGCGACAAATTCTGCGATAGCAGCTTTTTCTTTGCCAACATTGCGTTCTGCAATTTGGCGCGCTGTGTCAAATGCATGACCATGATCGCCGGTCAGGGTAATTGCGGATTCTGGGCGAGTATAGGTTGTCGCATACGATGGCGATGCGGCGGCACCGGTAATGCCAACAACCGCGGCGGTCATTAATGCCTTGTCGAATTTGAATACTACAGCCATTTCAACGCACTCCTTCTCTAAACCCTTAAAAACAAGTAATTTTTTATATTTTTTTCTGTATAAAAAGCAAGCAAATTACAAAACATGGGTATTTCGCCCGCTTTTCTTACTTATCTATTAATATCTTATTTTTGGATACAACTGTCAACGGGTTTTTTACACAAAAGCAACAAAGATTATGAATTTTTTATTACAGCCTGCTTTGCATAGGCTGAATAGGAACCTGCGTTCGAATATCTTTGAATAGATTCATTATAACATGTTTTACCAAAAATGCTAATAAAAATTGCCCTTTTGGAAAAATTAAAATCATGATATATTGGTAGTCGAATTTCAAAAATGAGGGAAAATATCATGGGTGCAGTCGCAAAAACATATAAACAGGTCAACCCGTATGTGATGACCGCATTAATGGTGGGCAGCGCGATGTTATTCGGCGGCTGTCAAAGCGGTAAAGGCCAAGGCGGCAATGGAACAATTGCAGGAAATTTTTTACGCAGTTTAACCAGTTCCCAGGCATATCCCGGCGATCCCGGCCCAAGCAACGTCCCAACCAATATCGAAGGCGGTTACATCAGCCAGGATGCCGCAACAGTCGAAGTTGGTGGCGATGGCAAAAATATTGGCGGACCAGGCATTAAAGGCATCGATAAACCACTTCCTGCCCTGCGGGACAATAGCGGCAAAACCGTCGGCGGCGGCAGTGTGACCGTAGACGCAAGCCGCGAAGGCGTAAAGGTTCGCAAAAACCCAGGACGCTAATAAAAAAAATTTATTTACAAAAAAACCGCCCCGTAAAACGGGCGGTTTTTTTATGTCCGATTTTTTTTCGCTTATACAATTATCAACGGACAAGGCGCGATATAAACTCCGCCACGCTGACCACCGCCGCCGAATCGATTCCTGTTTCGATACCGTGCCGCGCGGCGAATTGCATAACTTTTTCGGTCGCCACGTTGCCCGGCGCGCGCGTGCCCGCCGCCGATTTGGCATACGGGCATCCGCCGATTCCGGCAATGGATGAATCCACAACCGCAATGCCGCGCGTCAATGCGGTTTCGATATTGTCGATTGCGCGGCCAAATGTATCGTGGCAATGAATCGCCAATTTTTGCGCGGGGATAATCGGCAAAACCGCATCCAAAAGCGCGTTTGTTTTATCCGGCGTACCGACGCCGATCGTATCGCCCAACGATATTTCATAACATCCCATATCGTGCAATTTTCCCGAAACATCGGCGGCGCGGGCGGGGTCAATATCGCCTTCGAACGGGCACCCCATAACGCACGATACGTAACCGCGCACGTCGATACCGTTATCCTTGGCGGTTTTGATGACTTGTTCGGCGCGTATCAAACTGTCGGCGATGCTGGCATTGATATTTTTTTGCGAAAAAGTTTCAGAGGCGGCCAAAAACACCGCGATGGTTTTCACCCCTGCCGCCAACGCGCGTTCCATGCCGCGCGCATTCGGCACCAAAACCGAATATCGCACACCCGGTTTTTTCGCGATTCCTGAATAAACGGCGTCGGAATCTGCCATTTGTTTCAATGCCGGGCCGACGAACGATCCAACCTCGATATGCGAAAAACCGCAGTCATTCAGCATTCGGATCAATTCGATTTTATCTGCCGCAGACACAATCCGGTCTTCGTTTTGCAATCCGTCCCGCGCGGTAACATCGACAATCTGAATAGATTTCGGAAAAACCATTTAGCTGGCCGCTTCGATAGATAGCAATTCGACGCCTTCGGCTACCTGTTCGCCGACTTTGTAAAAAATTTCGGTTATTTTTCCGCCCGACGGCGCCTTGATGGTGTGTTCCATTTTCATCGCCTCCAGCACGATCAATGGCTGGCCGGTTTCGACATTTTGATTCGCGGATACCAAAATTTGCACCACTTTGCCCGGCATCGGCGATTGCAAACCGCCATCGCCATGATCCGACGACGCCGATTGGCCAAAATTCAATATATCCACTGTGCGGGTTACCCCGTTTACGATCACATCGTACCCGGATGGTTGTGCGATAACGCGCGCGGCGATCGATTGCCCGGATATTTTCAATGTCATGGTATCGTCGCAAAAACCGGACAATTCAGCCGTTATGCGCGCCCCCAAAACATTCAAAATGAACGATCCATTGTCAAACCCGACTCGGCAACAAATTTCCTGGCCATTGTCGTTGTAATAAAAGAAACTTTCGCCGCCGCCGCCCGCCCGCCAACCGATTGCGTTGGGTGACGGAGCCGATTGCGCCGCATGGCGCAGTTGCCACAAACTGGCAATCGCGTATATATTCGGCAAAAATGCGGGATCGTTTTTCGTATATAAATCCGCGCGATGATCGCCGATGAACGCGGTTGTCAATTTCGCTGCGGAAAATGCCGGATGGCCGTTCAACGCCCGCAGGAAATTCAAATTGGTCGCAAAACCCGCAACCTCGGTTTGTTGCAACGCGTCCGCCATGCGGCGCACGGCGGCATCGCGGGTTTCGTCCCAGACGATAATTTTCGCAATCATCGGGTCGTAAAACGGGCTGATCGTATCGCCGGTGACAACGCCCGAATCGACGCGCACATGGTTTGTTTGATCGGGAAAACGCAGATGGCGCAATGTTCCCGTCGCGGGCAGAAAATCCTTGTCCGGGTCTTCGGCGTATAAACGCACTTCGATCGCGTGGCCGCGGATCGACAAATCGTCTTGCGCCATCGGCAATTTTTCGCCCGCGGCGACGCGCAATTGCCATTCGACCAAATCGTGCCCGGTGATCATTTCCGTTACCGGATGTTCGACCTGAAGCATTGTATTCATTTCCATAAAATAAAAATTTCCGGATTGGTCGGCGATAAATTCAACCGTTCCCGCCCCGCTGTACCCGACCGCGCGCGCGGCATCCACCGCCGCCTTGCCCATTTGCTTGCGTTGCTTATCGGATATGTTCGGCGCCGGCGCTTCTTCGATTACTTTTTGGTGGCGGCGTTGAATCGAACAATCGCGTTCGAACAAATAAACCGTATTGCCGGAATTATCCGCAAAAACCTGAATTTCAATATGGCGCGGGTTGACGACATATTTTTCAATCAACATATGCGCATCGCCGAACGACGACTGCGCCTCGCGCCGCGCGCTGTCGAACGCGGCCTGCAATCCATCTTCGGAATCGACGCGGCGCATGCCCTTGCCGCCGCCGCCGGCGGACGCCTTTAATAAAACCGGATACCCGATTTTCGCGGCGATTTTTTTCAAATGATCGATCGATTGTTCATCGCCATGATACCCTGGAACCACCGGCACCTTGGCTTTTTCCATCAATGCCTTGGCCGCCGATTTGGAACCCATCGCGCGGATTGCGGATGCGGGCGGGCCGATGAACACAACTCCGGATTTTACGCATAAATCGGCGAAGTCGGCG
>CAYWJR010000056.1:2068-9435 GCA_964458615.1 uncultured Alphaproteobacteria bacterium | reverse complement strand
ACGCGCCGCCAGCGCCGGATAATTCCGGATTTCTGGTACGATAATAAAACCCCGCCCTTGGCGGGGTTTTTTATTGCCCATAAAATTGTTGATCTATGGGATACAGATATTATAATTCGGCGGTGATTTAAAATTCGCGTTCAAAAACGCCTTTGGAAGGATACGATGATGGTTTCGGCAAATGATTTAAGAATGCAAAAGCAAATGAACCATATAGCAGCACAACAAATTGCCTGGTTATGGCGGGATATTGCAACATCTCAAAACGAAGATCAGTTTGCCTGTATCGAAAGAGATTTAATTAAAATAATTATGTGCGCGAACCGTTTTTCCGATCCAGCGCGGCGAATAGTTGAAATTGAAAGGGCGGTTTCGGCATCGCGCGTTCTTAATGGCAAAGTCCGGGAAGAGGCTGTCGCCCCATGGCGAGAAGCCGTATCGGAATTGCCGTCCGTGCACAGTAAAATTGACGCGGCAAAACGGGTGCTTGGGCGCAGTACCGAGCCGTTTTCATGGCTGCAACGCGCCGCCAGAAAAGTAATTTTGAACGCAGCGCCAATGATTCATGATCCAATGGAAAGATTGGATGTATTGAAAATCGGGTGTTCCGGTTTTACCAGCCAAGCAGAACGGGAACAATATGCCAGGGAATTTTTGGCGTTGGCGTCTGTTTTTCAAAACCCGAAACCGCAATTAGACGCCGCATATCTTGCCATGATCGCCGCCAGCGGGCCTGGATCATTTAATTACGGGCCTTTCTTTTTTGCCGGATATATGGGCGAAATGGCCGCCGAAATCGTGCTGGCCAATATTCACGCCGCAAAACCGGAACGCCGCGCGAATATTTTGGATACTGCGTGGCGCAGCGTTGATACGCAATCCCATGTCGGCGTTAAAATCGACCGGCACCGCCGTTTGCTTGCAATAGAACAAAAACGCCAAACCGCCAGAACAAGCCGTTAATCCCAAAAGAAAAACCCGCCATTTGCATGGCGGGTTCCAGGTGTTGTCGTTGAAATCTGAATTCCGGTTGCGCCTGTTTACTATTGCTGTTGCCCGCCTTGGGAAATGATGCCGTTCATGACGTTGTTGTCGATATTGTAATGCGCCTGCAAATAACCGCGCAGAATGCCAAGGAAATTCGATGTGGATCGCAACGCGCTGTTGCCGATTAAATTCGTCAACCCCGGCCATTGTTGCGCCACCACGACGCCTTGCATCCCGAATTGCGCGTGCATATTCGGATTTCCGGAAATAATAAACCCGGCCTGACCGTAACCGTGATCGGTGCCGCGCATGGATCCCGGCGATCCGTTCAATGTCACTGAACGGCCAAATTCGCTGTAAATCACGACCATGGTATCTTGCCAGACGCCGAAATTGACCAATGCCTGGCGCAACGCGCCGATGCCTTGGGACAAATTGCGGTAACGGCCCCATGGGTATCCCATTCCGTCGCGTTCCATCAAATGGTGATCCATGCCGGCGAATTCCAAATATCCGATCGACGGCGCGGTCGATTGTTCCGCGCCCAGCATAATGCCCATCAATTCCGCCTGTTGCGGGAAATTCCAGAAATCGTTGACGGTGTTGAAATTGATATGTTGCGCATGGTTTTGCGCGGCGCGGCGCATCGATTCGCGCGTCGCCAAGCCGTCGATCAACGCGTTCGAAAATTCATTGCCGATGCCGTACATTTGTAAAATGCGGGTAATCAATTCGCCGCTGGGGCCGTTCGGCGATGGCGGCGTCCACACGGCGGTGGGTTCGGGCCCTTGTAAAATCGTGGGCGATCCGGGATTTCCGGTAATGGTCATGGCGCCGGGCGTGTTTTCGCCGACAACGCCGCCAAGCAAGCGGTTGATCCATCCGGTGGTCGCGCCGGAATCCAAACGCAAACTTTGCGCGAAACGGGTTTCTTCGAAATGGGAAAAAGTATGATGCGCTAATTCATTGATGGATGTGGCGTGCACGGCGACCAATTCGCCGCGCCCGTACATTTGATGCATTTCGGACATGGCGGGATGCATGCCGAAAAATCCGTCCAATTCCAATGCGCTGCGCATTGGATCGCCGCTGCCGGGCGGCAAGAATGTGAAATTTCCAGGGCGCACGATCGGATAATCCGCATCCATCACGGGCGGCAACATGCTGAGCGCGTCGGCGCCGCCGGATAAAAACACCACGACCAATTTTTTCGGGTTCGGCGCGCCCGCAACCGCCATTTTCGGCATGTTCAATGTGGCCAATGCGCCCGCACAGCTGCCGGTGTATTTGATAAAACTGCGTCTATCCAGCATCTATGCCCCCATCATCAGGAATTCACGGCTCATCAACACCTCGATATAAGGCAAGTTGCCGCGATTGTAATCTTGGGTGATGATATTCGAATACCGGCTGCTGGAACTGGTTACCAACGGGCCGATGGTGGAGTTGAAAAAATGTTCCGGCGTCACGCGGCTGGCGATCGACGCCGCCTTGATCATCGCGCGATCCAATTTTGTGGCCATAATGCGGCCATGCATCCAATTGCTGTTCGGCGATAACCATCCGCGCACATCGGGCGCTTGCAGCCATTTTTGATCCATCGCCGCCATATCGGCCAGCATGTCGCGTATATGCGATTGTTGTTCCGGCGAATCCGCGCCGCCGATCAACCGCGATGCGCGCATCATGCCGATGACATAGGCTTCGGGCTGTTTAAATTTGTTGTGTTCGGCCGAAATCCGCAATGCGTCCGGGTGGCGCACCAACGCGCGCGCCATTTCCAACAAATCGCCTTGGGTGTTGTTGAATACGGCCGATAAATCGTCCACCATGCGGCGGCCAACGGCCGATTGCAAATCGTCGGTGATGAAATATTGCACGATTTGTTTCGCCAAACGGCGTCCGGTGCGTTCGTGCCGCGCCAATAACGTCAATGCCAAGTCGATATCCACCTGGCCGTTCGGATTGGCGGCGCGGTTGTTCCATCCCAAAAACGGCACGTTGCGCGGCGAATTGTCGTGATACCCTAATGGGCTTGCGAACCAAACCACGCCGGCGGGCGGGTCGATGGAATTTTCATCCATGCTGTACCGCATGCCTGTAAACAATTTCGATAAACCTTCGACATCGGCCTGGGTATATCCCGCATCCACGCCGACCGTGTGCAATTCCATGACTTCGCGGGCATAATTTTGATTGGGATTGCCGCGGCGGTTTTGTTGCCCGCCCAAATATGCCAGCATGGCCGGATGCCAGGCGGTGGCTTTGATCAAATCTTCCATTTTGCGCAGGGCGTTGGGCAAAATCGCTTCGTTGAAATAACTGTGACCCAGGATGGATATTTCCAAATCGCCCAATGTCGCGATATTGTTTCGGTCGACCACATCGATATTGAAACTGACATTGGTGCGGTTCATCAAAAACCGCGCCCATTGGAATAAAAACGGTTTTCCGGTCATCACCGCTTCGCGCAAGAAACGCAATTGTTCGGCGCGGTAAATCGTGGCCATGTCATAGGCGTTGTATACATTTCCGCTGCGCCATAACAGGCGGTAATATTCCGAAATGATTTGTTGCGACGACAGGTAATTTTGGCCGAAATCCAAATTGTTTAAATTCAATTGACCCAAAAGCCAATTGCGCGCTCCGCCTGCGGTTTGTATAGCGGCGAAATCGGTCGGTTTCGGGCCATAACCGAAACGGTGGGTGGCAACGCAAGCCTCTAGCGCCATTTGCGCGTTGCGAATAGGGGTTCCAGAAGATCCAGAAGACGTTACGCCAGCAGCGTTCATAACAATAGCGCGCGCCTGATCGGCGCGCATGCGCACGCGCCCGGAACGGGTGGTGCGGCGGGATTGCGATCCAGCAGGGGTGGATGTAACGTTCATCACCGCGCTGCTTGCGCCGGCGGCCAGATCTTGTTGCATTTTGGTGGTTATAAACGACGGCGACCAAGGTTTGGACAAATCGGGTGATGCGATCGCGTTGGCAATCGCTTGCCGCGCATTCTTCTTTTGCAAATAAGATTTTTGCGCAGGGTTCAACTTGTTGATATTTGGAATCAACCGTTGTGTCGTCATGCCCGTCTCCGATTACCCGATTTTAATTATTATCACTATTATGATACTAGCATATTTTTGAATGTGTTCTTTGAGAAAACCTTTATCTGCCTATTATAAAGCCAAACTGTTTAAATTCAATTGACCCAAAAGCCAATTGCGCGCTCCGCCTGCGGTTTGTATAGCGGCGAAATCGGTCGGTTTCGGGCCATAACCGAAACGGTGGGTGGCAACGCAAGCCTCTAGCGCCATTTGCGCGTTGCGAATAGGGGTTCCAGAAGATCCAGAAGACGTTACGCCAGCAGCGTTCATAACAATAGCGCGCGCCTGATCGGCGCGCATGCGCACGCGCCCGGAACGGGTGGTGCGGCGGGATTGCGATCCAGCAGGGGTGGATGTAACGTTCATCACCGCGCTGCTTGCGCCGGCGGCCAGATCTTGTTGCATTTTGGTGGTTATAAACGACGGCGACCAAGGTTTGGACAAATCGGGTGATGCGATCGCGTTGGCAATCGCTTGCCGCGCATTCTTCTTTTGCAAATAAGATTTTTGCGCAGGGTTCAACTTGTTGATATTTGGAATCAACCGTTGTGTCGTCATGCCCGTCTCCGATTACCCGATTTTAATTATTATCACTATTATGATACTAGCATATTTTTGAATGTGTTCTTTGAGAAAACCTTTATCTGCCTATTATAAAGCCAAACAATTCAATTAAAGGTAATATTTACAGGGTTTTAATTCAAATTAGCCACGTATTTTAACCAATTGATCTTTGATTCCATTGAATTCTATGGGATGCAACCGTTCCGTGATGATTATTAATTTCAGGGAATAAAAATTTGCGCCTGATTATTTTTGCCGCATGCGCGCATCTAGCAGATTCTTGGCACCCGCAGCCGTAACAGTCGGTTGGTTGAGCGTTGCGGGCGCGGGTGGTGCGTGGTTCGATTCGCGCATCATTCTTGTATATTTGCTTTTTGCGGCTGCGCGTCTTTTTTCAATTGATTTATGATCGACTATCAGTTGATAGGATGGCGGCAACGGCACACCGGCCATTTTGGCGGCCTCACCGAAATAACCGCCGGCTTGCATGCCAATAACCATAAAACTAAATTTTGCCTGCGCAATTACTAACGGAATTTTGGGGCCATCTTTTGGGATCGGTGCGGTCAATTTTTCTAACGGTACGCCAAAGACATCGCAAACCGACTGGGTTAAAAGATCCCATCGCACGACAGGCACAACCGATTGTTGCGGTTGTTCAGAATTTTTTAATTTGCGTTTACTGATATAATCGCGCCATTTTCCGGATTGTACCGCTTCGAAATAGGCGGTTTCAGCTTGATTGTATAATCCGATCAATTCGGCATCCGCACCTACGGCCAAAATCGCCTTCATTTCGTTATTCCGGTGCATGAGTGTGCAATGCGATTTAACCCCGCAAAAAAATGCCAAATCATGAAAGCTACAGCCCGTGTGTTTTCTGGCCAAATGCGTGAAAATATTGCGCGCGTCAATTAATCGATCTGTGCGTGTTTTACCAAAAAGATCGATTGAAGAACTTAATTTGCAGGCATTCACAACAGAATCCAGCAAAATATTCAGGCGTATATCTGGCGGGATAAAACCATGTTTCATGGATAAAGCAGCCTTTGTTATTCAATCAAATCGTATCCTTTTAAATTACGATTGGCAAACATAAAAATCGGGATTAAACCGGCGCGTGATTCATAAAAAAACCCGGCACAAAGGCCGGGTTTTCAATTGCTTAGGCGGTGTTCTTTAATTGCCGCCACCACGGCGCAAGAATGCCGGAATATCCAACAAATCGTCGTTTTCCGCATTTTTTGGCGCCAATGTTTCATTGGCAGGGGCAGGGTGGTTTGACGGTGCAACAGACGCAGAAGCCATATCCGGCGTTTCTGTGCGCAGCAATGTCGGTTCCTGACGCGGTGTGTTTTGCGATTCCGGTTTGCCGCTGCCCAAAACGCCGCCCATCATGCGTTCAAACAATCCAGGGCCACGGCGTTGCGCGCGGTCGGCGATGGATGATGAGCCGGCGTTGGCGGATTTCGCGGCCACCGATTCCGGTGCGCGGTCCGATGTATTCGATGCGGTGCGGCTTGGCGCGGATGCATAAGACGACACATAAGACGCGGGCGATGGTTTTGCCGGTGCCGCAGCAGCAGGCTGGCGCACGACTGTATCGGTAACCGCAGGCGCGGTTTTTTGTTCCGGAATATCCAATGTTGCCGATTCATATGCCGCCGATTCGGTGTTTTCTGTAACCGTGGTTTTTGCGGTGGTAACGATACGGTCGGTCATCACCAAATCGTTGGTGGATGTGTCAACCATAACCGGTTTTGGCGCCACGAATAAATCCGTGTCTTTCGATGTGGCGACGGTTTCGTTCAATGCCTTGGTAAACGCCTTTGTTTCATTGCGCGGCGATTCGTTGCGGGCGTTACCGAAACTGGACGACGCCATTTCATTCAAATTGACGCGGTTGGCATAAGACGATGGTTGTGCCGATGGTGCAACCGGCTGCGGCAACGGCTTGCGCGCGCTGGCGATGATGTCGGCGTGCGGCACGACCTTTTGTTGTGGGCGCAAACCCAAACCATACGGGTTGTTTGCGGCCTGTTGGCGCGCATCGATGCCCGATTTGATCGCGGCGGCATCCATGCCGGCGGCAACCAACGAAATACGCATGCGGCCAGCCAATTTTTCGTCGAAAAACGCACCGAATATAATGTTGGCGTCCGGATCGACTTCGGACCGGATGCGGTTGGCGGCTTCGTCCACTTCGAATAAGGTCATGTCCAAACCGCCGGTGATGTTGATCAAAACGGCGCGCGCGCCTTTCATGCTGACATCATCCAACAATGGGTTGTTGATCGCGGCTTCGGCGGCATCTAATGCCCGGCGGTCGCCTTCGGCTTCGCCGGTGCCCATCATCGCCTTGCCCATTTCCGCCATAACGGTTTGAATGTCGGCGAAATCCAGGTTGATCAATCCCGGCATGGTGATCAAATCGGTCACGCCGCGAACGCCGGAATACAATACGTCGTCGGCCATTTTAAACGCATCGGCGAACGTGGTGCGTTCATTGGCGATGCGGAATAAATTCTGGTTCGGGATCACGATCAATGTGTCCACGTAATTTTGCATTTCTTCGATCGCGTTTTCCGCCAATTTCATGCGGTGCGCGCCTTCGAATGTGAATGGTTTGGTTACAACGCCGACGGTCAAAATACCCAATTCACGGCTGGCGCGCGCGACAACCGGGCCCGCGCCCGAACCTGTGCCGCCGCCCAT
>CAYWJR010000056.1:0-2058 GCA_964458615.1 uncultured Alphaproteobacteria bacterium | reverse complement strand
AGGATGATTTCTTCGATCGATTCTTCGGCCGCTGCCTTGCCCACATCCGGTTTCGCCCCGGCGCCCAAACCGCGATTGATGTTGACACCCAATTGAATTTTACGTTCGGACAGATTTTGTTGAATCGCCTGCGCGTCGGTGTTGGCGCATACGAATTCAACGCCTTGCAAATTCGACCGGATCATGTTGTTGACCGCGTTGCCGCCGGCGCCCCCAACCCCAACCACGGTAATGCGGGGTTTCAATTCGCTTTCGGTTTTTGGTGCGCGCAGATTGATCGACATGGGTTTCTCCTTGGCCTTGGTGCGGGTTATGCGGTGCGGTAATGAAATCTATTAAATCGTTATCGAAACAACGCAGTATATAGCGGTTTCTACTAAAATCGGTGGTATTCCCTATAACGAAACCAATATATAGGGTCTATAAATTCTCTTCAATCCAAAGTTTGGCGCGTTGCAACAAGGTTTTGCCGTTTCCTGTGGATGATTTGCGGTCGTCATCCTGGCGTTCCTGGGTAATGGCAAAAGCCAGCAATCCGGCGCAGGTGGAAAAAGCGGGGCCTGCGGCCGCATCGGCCAATCCGGTCAACCGAATCGGTTTACCCAAACGGACTTGTTTATCCAAAATCATCCCGGCCAATTCGCGGACATTCGACAATTGGCTGGCGCCGCCGGTCAATACCACGCGGCGTCCGGCGATTTTATCGACCCCGGCCGATTCCAATTTTTGCCGCACCGCTTCGAATGTTTCTTCGACGCGCGGCTGGATGATCCGGTTCAAATGCGATTTCGGCACATGGTTCGGCGCATCGTCGTAATTATTTTCGCCGACCAACGGAACATCGATGCGGTCTTCTTCGTCTTGCGGCGTCGCCAATGCGCAGCCGAACAATGTTTTTAACCTCTCCGCCTGTAACACCGGCGTCGAAAGACCGCGCGCGATGTCGTTGGTGACATGCATGCCGCCGATTGGAATAATATCGCTGAACAACAAATTGCCGTCGAAAAAACACGGCGATCGATGTTGTGCCGCCGCCCATGTCGATCAAGGTGCAACCCAGATCCATCTCGTCTTCGACCAGAGATGCCAAACCCGACGCATAAGGCGAAAGCACAAATCCATCCACGTCCAAATGGCAATGTTCGACGCAACTGGCCAAATTCCGCAATGCGGCGTTTTGCGCGGATACCACATGCACGCTGGCGCCCAAACGCTGGCCGTACATGCCGCGCGGGTCGCGTATGCCCCGGCTGCTGTCCAAACTGTAACCGACCGGGATTGCGTGCAACAAATGCCGGTTCATGGAATTGTCGTTCGCGCTTTCTGCGCTGGCCATTTGTTGATCGTATGCCTGGCGGCATTGATACAATAATTTTTGCACATCCATGTCGCGCACTTGTTGGCCGCCGATGGGCAATTCAACGTCGAAATGTTGCGATGCGGGTTGGCCGCAAGATACGTTCACGTAAACCGACCGGATCGTGTCGCCACCGGCCATTTGTTCGGCCGCGTGGACGGCGTTTAAAATGGAATTTTCAACCGCTTCCATATTCATGACCGCGCCGGCCTTCATCCCGCCGGAAATTTGATGCCCGACGCCGTACACGCGCGCGCGTCCCGCATCGTCGATTTTGGCGATGAAGCAGCACACTTTGGACGATCCGATGTCCAATGCGGCGATTGTATTTTTTCGGAACCGTGGCGGCATATTTTTCCGTATATGCGGCGTTTTCACCCATCCGCCATCGTGACGGATAATATTGGAAACGGCGCTTGGTATTTCTGTGACAAAAATACTCTGATATGTGTGGCGGCACAAGGATATTTATTGCGGAAAACCAGCCATTTTACGGCTTGTGGAAATCTTTGCCGTCATGTGTTTCAATCAACCATTGGCAACCGTCGGTTTTAGGTGTTTTTATCCGCGCCGGTGCCAGGTGTTTTGGGATCGGTTTTTTTCTGTAAAAACATGCGGTCGGAAATGCGCATGTCGATGGCGGCATAATCCATATCCAGAATTTTGTTTACGCCCTGCATTTCCAGCAATTTTTGCACGGC
>CAYWJR010000055.1:0-9835 GCA_964458615.1 uncultured Alphaproteobacteria bacterium | reverse complement strand
TTGCAGGCCCAAATCCTTGACGGCATCGAATATTGCGGCGCTTACGTATGTTGTCATTTTTTAAACCCTCTGTATGATTGATTTTTATTGTTTATAACGCTATGTAATAGATCACGATTGTTACAAAATTTTTACAATTTCCCGTTCGCCTCGATTTAAAAAATATCCACCAAAAGGAGTCCGCCATGAAAGATTCTAAACCTGGAAAAAAAGGTAAAATAAATTACGTTTTTATTCTGGCGGCTTTTTTTGCCATTGTTATCGCCTTGGGCGTGGCTGTGTCCGCGATAATCGATTGGGATAAATTCAAACCCATGATCGAAGCCAAGGCGACAGAGGCGTTGGGGCGCAAGGTTGCGATCCAGGGCAAAATGGGCGGCATGATTTTGCCGATTACCAAGGTTACCGCGGAAAATATCGTTATCGACAATATCGACGGCGGCAAGGCGCCGCAGTTTTTGAAATTGCAATCTTTGGATGTTCAAGTATCGCCGTTCGCGCTGCTTGGCGGCGTAATCGATGTCAATTATATCAAATTGGTGCGCCCGGAAATTTATTTGGAAAAATTATCGGCGAATAAAAACAATTGGGATTTTTCTGCAAAAGGCGCGGTCAAAGGCGCGAATGCAAAACCGGATGCCGCAACTTCATCGAACGGCGCTGGAATGGCGAATGGTTTGCAAATCGGGTCGATTGCCATCGAAGACGGAAAATTGATTTACACCGACCACACAAACGCTTCGGTACAGACGGTTGAATCGTTGAATATGGACGCCAGTTTGAATATCGCCGCGCGCCGCGCCAAAATCGATGCCTCGGCCGACTGGCAAGGCCAAAAAACCAAAATCGATTTAACCGCGAAACCCGGGGATTCGGGCATGATCGATGCGGAACTAAAGGCTGAATTGCCCCAAGGAAGCCTGAATTTCGCAGGCGAAATTTCCGATCCGTCGAACGCGAACGGCAAGCCGGTTTCCGCAATTGGCGATTTTAAATTCGCGGCTTCGTTAAAACCCGCGGCGGCGGTCAGCGGCAAATTGAATTACAATGGCGATAACGCGACAATATCCGGTTTGCAATTGGATGCGGGCGGCACGGTTGGTCGCGGCGATATAACGGTTAAATTGCAAGATACCCCGGCGGTGGATTTGAAATTGGATTTCGACACGGTCGATGTTGTCAAATTGATGGCGGCCGCCGCATCGTGGCAAACGCAAATGGCGCAGATTTCAGGCGCAAAGGCAAAACCGGCATCCAAGGCGCAGGCCGCGTCCGCATCGGCCGGGCTTGGGATCAAAGGCAATGCGAATATCGGAATCAAGGAATTGGTGTTGCCGAACAAACTGGCCGCCAAGGATTTAAAAATTCAGGCCGCGACCATGGATGGACGCACGGTGAATTTGCAACGCCTGGCGTTTCAATCGGCGGGCGATACCAATATTGAATCCAGCGGCGCATTGAATTATCCCGCGATGGCGTTTAACGGACGCGTTCGCGCCGATATTGGCAATTTGCAAAAACTGGCCGATGCGATGGGCATGGGCGCGAATGAATTGATCCGCGCGCAACCAAGCCGGGTCGAATTCACATCCGGCGTGAATTACGCATCCGATAAATTGACTTTGAACGATTACAGTTTGCGAAATGGCGATTTGAAATCGGACGGCACCATCGGTTATGTCATGGGCGCCAATCCGAATTTTACCGTCAAATCCAAATTGACCCATCCGAATATCCAAAAATTGCTGGGCAAGCCGGATTTGCCGGTCGACAGCAAATTGGCGATCGACGCGGATATGGCCGGGCAAATTCGCGGTGGCGCGGTGGCGTATGACGCATTGCAAGGCCGCGCGCGCACGGAATTGATGCATGGGTCCATCAAAGGAACCGATTGGAAAAAAGTATCCGAACGCATGAAGGAATTGAACGGCATTCAGGATATTTTATCGGTTTTAAATCAAACCAACCAGCAAGGCGTGACACAATTCGAATCGTTGACCGCCGATTGGACGGTGGTCAAGGGCGTTGCATCGACCAGCAATCTGAATTTGGATTCGAATGTGATTAAGGCATCGGGCGCGGGCAACATTCAATTGGAATCGAAAAAAATCGATATGGCCGCCAAGGTTAATTTCGCCGACCATCCCAAAGTTCCGCAATTGGGCGTTACGGTAAGCGGCGACGCGGCGGCGCCGAAATATGCATTCGATACCAATGCGATCGCCGGGTATTACGCGCAACGCGCCGTAAACAAGGCCATTGAAAAAAATGTCGATACGCAGAAATTGCAAAACAAAGTCGATAAAAAATTGGGCGAGGGCGGCGGAAAATTATTAAACAAATTATTGGGACAATAAATTTTGATTTTATCGCCGATTTTGCGTTTTGCGCCGAACATCGCCGGCATCTGTTACACAACCGGCAATCTGATCCTGCTTTTGACCGGCGGGATCGCCGGCAATATGTGGCAAATCGCCGCCGGTTTGTTGTGGACGTTGGACGGCATCATTTTCGGCCTGTTTGGGCGCACTGCGCGTGGCATTGAAATACATGCCGCCGTCAACATCGCCGGTTGCGTTTGTTTTATAATTGCGGCGCTGGCATTGGCCGATCCGTTTGGCCAGGTGGCGTTCGCGGCGATTTTAATCGGCGGCAGTTTGATTAAAATAATCGCGCCAGCGGCCGATACGCAAATCCAAAAACCGGCGGGAATTTTCGCCTTGCCGGGATATTATATCAAACGGTATCCGTTGTCGGTTGTGGCGTGCATCGCCATGTCCAGCCGCCCATTTTTTATCTGGGGCACGATTGCCAACGCGCAATGGATTTTGTTAATCGCCGGAATTTTATGGGCCCTGGGCGATATTTTCCAATTCCTTAGCCGCAAGGGCGGGTATATAAAAGCGGCTTAAAATAACCGCTTGAATTATTTCCTTAATAGAAATATTCTGCGGTAATGACGCTGGATTATAAACCCGGTTCCGATGCGCAATGGCCGTCCCGCAGGCAAATGGATGCCGACCTTAGGCTTACTTTGGTGGAACGGCGTATGAAACCGCCTGCATTGCCCGAAGGAAAACCGTATTACTATCAGAACATCAATCCATTTTCGGCGGCGCAAATTGAAAAAGCGTTGGCGAAGATAGAATCTCTGCGGGGAAAAATCGTCTATTCCGATTTACCGCTTTGTATGGACTCGCAGGATAGGCGCTCTGACCCCGCCGCGCCAAGCGCGAGGCGTTTAAAAGTCCAAATCGGCGGAAAAGATTTCGATCATTTCCTGCTGACATTTTATAATGATAGTAGCGCCAATGAAAATTATATGTATCTGGAAACGGTCAGAGCCGGAAAAATGGGGACGGGCGTTTTGAAAAAAATATTTCCGGATGTTATGAAATTGGCGCGATCGCTGAAATGTCCGACAATCCGTCTTTCCGCAAGCCACGTGGGAAAATATGCCTGGCTGCGATACGGTTTTTTGCCATATCCGAATGAATGGGAATCCGTCGCGCGGTCTATTCCCACAGTTGCGGTCAGTATATTGGGGGAATATCCGGCAATATATGAAATTCAAACAATCTGCGCCAAAACCGATCCCAGCGCGATCCATGAAATTGCAAGTTTACAAGAAGGCAGTTTTTCAATCGAAACGGTGGAAGGCATAATGGATCTGCCATTAGGCAAGGCATTATTGATATCCAAAGAAACCACAGGCTGGGGCGGTATGCTGGATTTGCGCAATCGCCGTATTTGCCGCGCAGTCGAGCGATATTGCGGCGGAATGGAATCCGCGCCGGTGCCCGCTGCGCAATTTTTTGATTCGATCAAACGGGCACGCGCTGCGCGTTAACCCAGCATTTTTTCCGGCTTGACCCATTCGTCGAACTGTTCGCCGGTCAGCAATTTTAATTGAATGCCTGCCTCGCGCAGTGTCATGTTTTCATGCAATGCGGTTTTGGCGATTTTCGCGGCATTGTCATAACCGATATGCGGATTCAGTGCCGTGACCAACATCAACGAACGATACAATAATTCATCGATACGGCCTTCGTTGGCTTCGATCCCGGCAACGCAATTATCGGCGAAACTGTTGCATGCATCGCCAATCAATTGGATCGATTGCAACAAATTATGAATGATCGCCGGTTTGTTGTGGACGTTGGACGGCATCATTTTCGGCCTGTTTGGGCGCACTGCGCGTGGCATTGAAATACATGCCGCCGTCAACATCGCCGGTTGCGTTTGTTTTATAATTGCGGCGCTGGCATTGGCCGATCCGTTTGGCCAGGTGGCGTTCGCGGCGATTTTAATCGGCGGCAGTTTGATTAAAATAATCGCGCCAGCGGCCGATACGCAAATCCAAAAACCGGCGGGAATTTTCGCCTTGCCGGGATATTATATCAAACGGTATCCGTTGTCGGTTGTGGCGTGCATCGCCATGTCCAGCCGCCCATTTTTTATCTGGGGCACGATTGCCAACGCGCAATGGATTTTGTTAATCGCCGGAATTTTATGGGCCCTGGGCGATATTTTCCAATTCCTTAGCCGCAAGGGCGGGTATATAAAAGCGGCTTAAAATAACCGCTTGAATTATTTCCTTAATAGAAATATTCTGCGGTAATGACGCTGGATTATAAACCCGGTTCCGATGCGCAATGGCCGTCCCGCAGGCAAATGGATGCCGACCTTAGGCTTACTTTGGTGGAACGGCGTATGAAACCGCCTGCATTGCCCGAAGGAAAACCGTATTACTATCAGAACATCAATCCATTTTCGGCGGCGCAAATTGAAAAAGCGTTGGCGAAGATAGAATCTCTGCGGGGAAAAATCGTCTATTCCGATTTACCGCTTTGTATGGACTCGCAGGATAGGCGCTCTGACCCCGCCGCGCCAAGCGCGAGGCGTTTAAAAGTCCAAATCGGCGGAAAAGATTTCGATCATTTCCTGCTGACATTTTATAATGATAGTAGCGCCAATGAAAATTATATGTATCTGGAAACGGTCAGAGCCGGAAAAATGGGGACGGGCGTTTTGAAAAAAATATTTCCGGATGTTATGAAATTGGCGCGATCGCTGAAATGTCCGACAATCCGTCTTTCCGCAAGCCACGTGGGAAAATATGCCTGGCTGCGATACGGTTTTTTGCCATATCCGAATGAATGGGAATCCGTCGCGCGGTCTATTCCCACAGTTGCGGTCAGTATATTGGGGGAATATCCGGCAATATATGAAATTCAAACAATCTGCGCCAAAACCGATCCCAGCGCGATCCATGAAATTGCAAGTTTACAAGAAGGCAGTTTTTCAATCGAAACGGTGGAAGGCATAATGGATCTGCCATTAGGCAAGGCATTATTGATATCCAAAGAAACCACAGGCTGGGGCGGTATGCTGGATTTGCGCAATCGCCGTATTTGCCGCGCAGTCGAGCGATATTGCGGCGGAATGGAATCCGCGCCGGTGCCCGCTGCGCAATTTTTTGATTCGATCAAACGGGCACGCGCTGCGCGTTAACCCAGCATTTTTTCCGGCTTGACCCATTCGTCGAACTGTTCGCCGGTCAGCAATTTTAATTGAATGCCTGCCTCGCGCAGTGTCATGTTTTCATGCAATGCGGTTTTGGCGATTTTCGCGGCATTGTCATAACCGATATGCGGATTCAGTGCCGTGACCAACATCAACGAACGATACAATAATTCATCGATACGGCCTTCGTTGGCTTCGATCCCGGCAACGCAATTATCGGCGAAACTGTTGCATGCATCGCCAATCAATTGGATCGATTGCAACAAATTATGAATGATCACCGGTTTGAATACGTTCAATTCGAAATGGCCTTGAGATCCCGCGACCGTAACAGCGACGTGGTTGCCCATCACCTGCGCGCACACCATGGTCATCGCCTCGGACTGGGTTGGATTGACCTTGCCCGGCATGATCGATGATCCCGGTTCGTTTTCCGGCAGGCTGATTTCGCCAAGCCCGCAACGCGGGCCGGAACCCAACCAACGCACATCGTTGGCGATTTTCATGCAGGATGCCGCCAGCACGTTTAACGCGCCGGACATTTCAACGCACGCATCGTGGCTGGCCAATGCTTCGAATTTATTATCGGCCGATGTAAACGGCAATTTGGTCAATTTGGCGACTTCTTCGGCGAATTTTTCGGCGAATCCCTTGGCCGCGTTCAATCCGGTGCCGACGGCGGTGCCGCCCTGCGCCAATGGATAAAGGCGTTTTAATGCGTCTTTTACCCGTTCGATCCCCAATTCAATTTGTTTGGCGTATGCGCCAAATTCCTGGCCCAATGTAACCGGCGTTGCATCCATCAAATGGGTGCGGCCTATTTTAATGATGTTTTGAAATTGTTTCGATTTTTGTTGTAATGCGTTTTGCAAATGCGTCAGGGCGGGCAGAAGGTGCCAATGCACCTGGCACACGGCGGCGATATGCATCGCGGTTGGGAACGAATCGTTCGATGATTGGCCGCGATTGACATGATCGTTCGGATGCACCGGTTTTTTACCGCCGCGTTCGCCGCCCAAAATTTCATTCGCGCGGCCTGCGATGACTTCGTTGGCGTTCATGTTGGTTTGCGTGCCGGAACCGGTTTGCCAAACAACCAATGGAAATTGATCCATCAATTTGCCGTCAATGACTTCGTCGGCGGCTTGGATAATCGCTTGTCCCAATTTTTCATCCAGTTGTTTCAACGCAATGTTGGCAACCGCCGAACACCTTTTTTGCACGCCCAGTGCGGTGATCAGGGCAGGGGGCATGGTGTTTCCGCCGATTTTAAAATTTTCGATCGACCGTTGCGTTTGCGCGCCCCAATAACATTCGGCGGGAACGGCGACTTCGCCCATGGAATCGGATTCCATGCGGGATTGTTCGGATTTTTGCAATGCGGTTTTCAGGGACATGATGCGGTTCCATATTTTTGAATAAATCATGGCGTGATATTCGGTTTTTTAAATCCGGCTGTCAATATGAACCGGCTTTATGCGGTACAGGGTTTCGATTATAGCCGCTTGACAGGCGCATCTTTGCGGCTGTATCTCTGAAAGAAAAATTTTGGGAATCGAGATGCAAGTTTTATTGGCGGAACAACAAGACCGCCCGCAAATAATCAATGTGTACAAAACCGGATGGCTGGCTAGTGTCAGCCAGCGGATGCGTGACATCGCCGGACCGTATTTAGAATCGATCGATTTTGCCGCGCGTTGGCCGGAACAATTGCAAACCCCAAATTGGCGCAGTTATAAAATCGTCGACGATGGGAAAATTGTCGGCGTGGGCGTTGCCGAAATTCGTGGCCGCGATCGATCCGACCCATATGGGCATTTCAAATATTTTTATATGCTGCCCGATTACAAAGGCAAAGGTTCGGCCAAAGAAATGTTAAAGGTCGCATGCGATTGGTTGATTGAATCCGGCATGACGCGGATGGACGACGGATTGATTGTCAATGAACCGAACAAAGCGCGATGGATGGATTTTTGGGTGCGTCATGGCGCGATGTTAAAATCTTGCAATGTGGAAACGACCGCATATGAAATAAACGGCCAGAAATTATTGTTAAGATTGATAGGCGTTTGCGTTCCTGATTTGATTTCTTTTCGCGCGCGTTTGCGCGGGGAATTGCCGGAATGCCCATCTGGCCGTGATTATATCGATGCTATGATTTATTCCGACACGGCCTATCGCGGATGGGAATCATTGGGCGATATTCTGCGCGCCTATCAAACGGGGCGCGTGCGCGAATATTAATTTTACGGCTTTTTCTTTTCCCGTTCCGCGCGCGTTTTATTCAATGTTTCCATCAATTCTTCGGGATTGACCTTGGTGGTGTCGGGATCGCCTTCGACCGTGCCGCGATGAATCACGGTGTCGTTGGGATCGATTTGTGTCCACGGAATGGTCGGCGTTTTTTTCAACGCCGCGTAAATGGGATCGAAATTTTTCATCGTATCGTTGAACATCTGCAAAAAATTATCGATCACAAAATAGGTTTTTTGAAATTCGTCGATCCGGTATGTGGTGCGCATCACGCGTTCCAGGTTGAATCGCACGCGGTGCGGTTTCGGATCGTCCAGCGCGTAGATCGATTCGCCTTTGGACGATAAAATCCCTGCGCCGTAAATTTTCGGGCCCAGATGCGTGTTCACCAGACCGAATTCAACCGTATACCAATACAGGCGTTGAATCATGTCCAATTCCGCCTGGCCGGCCTTCATCGCCTTGACGCCGCCCTTGCCGAATTCGCACAAATAATCGGCGAATGTCGGGTGCACCAATAATGGGAAATGGCCGAACACATCGTGGAACATATCTGGTTCCGGCAAGTAATCGACTTGTTCCGGGCTTCTGATCCAGGCGGTTGCCGGGAAATGGCGTTGCGCCAGCAATTCGAAAAACATATCGGCCGGGATAAAACATGGCACGACCGCGATTTGCCAGCCGGTTTTTTTGAACATGATCTGATTCAATTCGGCGTAATTCGGAATGCGGTCGGCGGTCATGCCCAATAAATCGACGCCGTCCAAATATTCCTGGCACGCGCGCGATTCGATCAATTTGCGTTGCCGCGAATATAAAAAATTCCACATGCCGTGATTTTCGGCCGTGTACGCATCCCAATCTTGGAAAGCTGTGAATTGTTCGGGCAGTTTGACGGCGGTGTGGGTGTACATGGCAGTTCCAAGTTCCTAGTTCTAAGTACCAAGTTTCAATTTTTATTTATCGAGCCATAGAAATGTTCCGCTTCAATGCTTGGAACTAGGCGCTCGGTACTAGGAACTATTTTTTACGGAATTTATCCAGCGTTACAACGTTATCGCCCGAAGATGGGTTCGTGTCGCCGTCGCCCGATGCGGTGGATTTTTTCTTTTTCGGGGCGGCATTTCCGGATGGTTCTTCGTCGATTTCCGAATCGGTTTCCGGCGTGTGGAATTGCAGGCCGAATTTAACCGACGGATCGGCGAAACCGGTGATGGCCGGAAATGGCACGACCAAATTTTCGCCGACATTGTTGAACGACAATGTGACGGAAAAATAATCTTCTTCGACAACCATGTCCCAAAATTGATATTGCAACACGATGGTCATTTCATTTGGATATTTTTCCCGCAAATAATCCGGGATTTCAACGCCCGCGTGATCGGTGCGGAAGGTGATATAAAAATGATGCGCCGCAGGCAAACCTTCGTCCGATACCTGTTCCAACGCCGCGCGTACAACGCCGCGCAAGGCATCTTCGACTAATTTTTCATAACGGATTCCGTCGTCGGTCATAGAGGGCCTAAAAAATAAGGGATTCCCATAGATCCAGCATAGAACGCCAGACCTTAATACTTGGTTACCATTCCTTGTAACCAAGTGCAATATTTTATTGGATTTTCGGCTATATTATTTCCCGCGATGCAAAAGACACAACGCATGACCGAAACAGTTGCTTATTTCCCACCGCCGGATGGGGCGCTTTTGCGGATTGGGGATCCGCCGCCGGTCGGACGATTGCCGCCGCTGCCGTCGGAATTGTTACCCCGGCCGCTTTGAAATCCGCCTTGGAATTGCACATAAGCTGGTTGAGGAGGGGCTTGGCGTTTTGGTTTCGCGTCTTTGGATGGTTTTGAATCTTTGGTCATCGTATCAGTTCCTTTAGTGTAGAGTGGATGGTGTAGAGTGAAGAGAGACTAACACTCCACTCTGCACTCCCCACTATAAAGCGGGTGATGATTCTGTTGCCCGGTTCATCACCCAAAACCGCGTCGTTAGTCAGCGTTTAGGCTGCTAAAGCGACAGGTGCAACGTTGTCGTTGGCACTTAGAGATTG
>CAYWJR010000054.1:0-10074 GCA_964458615.1 uncultured Alphaproteobacteria bacterium | reverse complement strand
TGGTGGTTGTGTATACGACTTTGGGCGGATTTTTGGGCGATGTCATCACCGACAATATCCAAAGCGTTGTGATTATCGTCGGGCTGTGCGTTACGGCGGCATATGTGGTGGCGCAATTGGGCGGGTTCGATGCCGCAATCGGTCTTATTACCGCAGACCGGTTGAATTTGATAAATCCCGATCAACCGGTTTGGCCGCAAATCGACGAATGGATGATCGCGATTGTCGGATCGCTGGTCGCCCAAGAAGCGATTTCGCGTATCCTGGCCACGAAAACCCCGGCGGTTGCAAAACAAACATGTTTGATCGCGGCGGGGATGTATTTGGCGGTTGGATTGATTCCGGCCTTTATCGGGCTTGCGGGATTCGGGCTTGTGCCTGCGGACATGCATGGCGACGGATTTTTACCGCGCATCGCCGAAACCGTGTTGCCGCAATTCGCGTATGTGTTGTTCATCGGCGCGTTGATTTCGGCGATTTTATCGACCGTGAACACGACATTATTGTCCATCGGCGGATTGGTCGGGCACAATATCGTCATCAACGGTTTGCCGCAATTGTTCCGCCATGAAAAATCGAAAGTACGGTTGCAACGATGGTTGGTCGTGGGCGCCGCCATATTGACATATGGAATCGCGGCTGGCGGCGAAAATATCTATGCATTGATCGAAGCCAGTTCCAGTTTCGGATCGGCCGGATTGGTGGTGTGTTTGGTATGCGGGCTTTGGGCGCGGCGCGGAACGCAATTATCGGCGTTGGCGGCGATGGGGGCGGGCGTTGCCGGGTATGGCGTTTTACAATATGTTTATGAATGGCCGGCGGCATATTCCGGAACATTGATATTGGCCGTAATCGCGTATTGGATCGCCGCCAGCATAAAAACCGCTGAAAAATAAAATGGCGTTATGCCGCCTGGTCGGTCATGTCGCGGTGATTGCTGCCCAAAACACTGTCGCCATATTCGTCTTGCGGGTCTTTGTGTTTTAACAAACCGCGGTGAATGCCGTGGGTTTTTATCACCAGCCGCGTCAGGCGTTGCGCCGCATCGCGCACGCCCAGCGATTTGGCGGCGCGCGCCGTTTGGGTCAATGTTTCCGGCAACGTCAAATACGATTCCAGCCGCGCGGCCAATGCTTCGGGCTGGAATGCGTCTTGCGGCATCAGCCAGGTGGCGTTTTTATCCGCCAATGCGCGCGCATTGATGGTTTGGTGATTGTCCAGCGCATGGGCGTATGGAACCAGAATGCTTGGCCGACCCGATGCGGTCAATTCCGCAACCGTGGATGCGCCCGCGCGCATCACGACCAAATGCGATTCGCCCAAACGTTTGGCGACATCGGTGAAAAACGTCGCGACTTCGGCGGTGACTTTTATTTTTGCATAGGCGGATTCTACTTCGTCTTTGTCTTCGGCGCGGCATTGTTGGCTGATGACCAAATTATCGCGTAACGATTGCGGCAACAATTCCACCGCGCGCGGAATCACGTATGAAAAAATATGCGCGCCTTGGCTGCCGCCGGTGATCAGCAAACGGATTTTTCCGTCAACCGATGGGGGCGGGTAACCCAAATCGGCGATTTTTAAAATATCCGAACGCACCGGATTGCCGGTGAACACGGCCTTGCGGAATTGTTTTAAATCCAAATTTTCGGTGTTTTGGAACGATGTGGCGATGAACCGCGCAAAACGGCTGAACAATTGGTTGGTGCGGCCCAATATGGCGTTTTGTTCGTGGATGATAACCGGGATTCCCAAAATCCAGGCGGCGAAAATGGTTGGCGCTGCGGCGTATCCGCCGAATCCGACCACCACATCGGGTTTCAATTTCGCAAGCTTGGCGAATGATTGCAACGAACCGATTCCCAATTTGGCGATCGTCCATAATTTGCCAACCGCGCCCAGCCCGCGGTGATTCGGCGATCCGGCGGCGATGCGGTGCGTTGTAACGGTTCCGCCCGATACGGTAAATGCCTGGCCGCGTTTATCGGTAATCAAATGCACGGATATTTTTTCGGCGATCAAACATTCGGCCAACGCGGCGGCGGGAAAAATATGTCCGCCCGTTCCGCCAGCGGCCAATATAACCAATTTTGGTTTCGGCAATCCCAATCCGGTGTTTTTTTGTTCGGTCATTCTTTTTGCAGCAGTCCGATCTTGTTACGAGCGAGGCCGTTTGCGAGTCAGTCCCAACAGCATGCCGGTCGCCAATGAAATCGCCAACAACGACGATCCGCCATAACTGATGAATGGCAATGTCATTCCCTTGGTAGGCATCAGATTCAAAGTCGAAGCCATGTTGACAACCGCTTGCAAACCGAATTGCGTTAAAATTCCAGCCGTTGCCAAGATTAAAAACAAATCGTTTTCCCCGCGCAAGCGTTTGAGGCCGCGCAGCACAATAAAAGCATACACAGCGACAATAAACAAACACGGGATCAGGCCGAATTCTTCGCCCGCGACCGCGAACACGAAATCGGCATGCACGTCGGGGATGGTGGATTTCACCGTGCCTTCGCCGGGGCCTTGGCCCATGAATCCGCCGTTGATGAATGCTTCCATCGAACGCTGCACTTGGAATGTGTCGCCGCTGCTGGGGTCCATGAAACGGTCGATGCGGCTTTGGAAATGCGGGAATAAATAATAGGCGGAAAACGCCATGGTGATGGCCGCGCCGCCCAAACCCAAAACCACCACGATCGGCAATCCGGTCAGAAAAAATTGGAATCCCCAAACGCACGACACCACAAACGCCATGCCCAAATCGGGTTGCAATACCAACAGCGCGAAAATACACGCCCATGCGGCGATACAATAGGTCGTTCCTTTGAATTCGGCGCGTTTATATTGTTCGCTGAACAGCCAAGCGGCGACCACGGCGAAACTTGGTTTGATAAATTCCGAAGGCTGCAACGAAAATCCTGCAATCGACAGCCAACGGCGCGCGCCTTTGATTTCAACGCCGATAAAAAATGTCAGAATCAAAAATAAAATCGCTGCGCCCAATGCCGCGATCGCCAGCAATTTGATGTTGCGCGTCGACAACATCGATGTGCCGAACATTATGGCCATGGCGACCGGCAATAAAAACATTTGCCGTTTAAAAAAATAATAACTGTTCAAATTCAGCATGTCCGCCACCGCCGGACTTGCCGCCAGGCTTAGGATGATGCCCATGGTGATCAATATCAACAATGCCGCCAAAAGCCATCGGTCCACGGTCCACCACCATTGGCTGATAGCGCTGGTATTGGTGCGGGCAAGCGTGATCATGACGCGATTTTCCTTTCGCCGGATCCAAGTTCGGAAACGAATTTGCGGAATTCGTCGCCGCGATGTTCGAAATCGCGGAATTGGTCGAACGATGCGCAGGCGGGTGACAATAAAACGACCGGATCGTTCATGCCGTCGCGTTTTGCCTGGGCAAACGCATCGGCGACGGCGGTTTGCAAATCGCCGCTGATTTTATACGGCATGTGCGGTTCCAGAATCCGGGCGAACATATCCGCCGCCTGGCCGATCAAAAACGCGTGCTGAATATTGCCGTAAAACGGGGCGCAAGCATCCAGATCCTCGCCTTTGGGTTTGCCGCCGGCGATCCAATAAATAGGACGATAGCAAGAAAGCGCCTTGGCGGCGGCTTCGGGATTGGTGGCCTTGCTGTCGTTGATGAATGTAATGTTGCCGACGGACGCGACTTTTTCTTGGCGGTGCGCCAGGCCGGGAAAATCGGCAATCAAATTACAAATTGTTCCACGTGGAACATTCAGCGATTTTGCGGCCGCATAGGCGGCGGCGGCATTTTGCCAGTTATGATCGCCGGGCAATGATTTTGCATCGCGTAAATCCATAATTTTTTCAATGCGTTGCGATGTTGTGTCGTACAAAATTCCATCCAGCACATAAACGCCCCGTTCCAATTTCGTCCCGACGGACACGGGAATGATTTTTTGTTTTTTGGCGGCGGATAATTCGGTATGCAGTTTTTTTCCCCATTCGTCATCGACGCCGATAATGGCGATGTCGGATTTTTGCTGGTGCAGGAACATGTTTTTCTTGGCGTTCAAATATCCGTCCATATCGCCATGGCGTTCCAAATGATCGGGGGTTAAATTCAAAAACACCCCGACATTAATCCGGCAATCCGGAATCAATTCCAATTGATAGGACGACAATTCCAGCACATAACAACCATCCGCCCCCAGCGGTTTCAATGTCAATGCCGCCTGGCCCAAATTGCCGCCGGCCGCGACCGGTTTTCCCGCGCCGCCGATGATGTGCGCGATCAGGCTGGTGGTGGTGGATTTTCCGTTGGTTCCGGTGATCCCGACAAAATTCGCGCCCGGCATATTTTTAATCAATAAATAGACGTCTGATATAATTGGCACGCCCGCATTTTTCGCCGCAACGGCAACCGGATGCGGCGATGGCAATGTGTGCGGTATCCCAGGGCTTAGAACCAAGGCGGCCATTTCCCGCCAATCGGCGGATGATAAATCGATAACCGGAATTTTTTCCGCAGCGGCGCGTTCGCGGTTTTGCGCATCGTCGTCCCACGCCCATACATGCGCGCCGCCGGCGATCAACGATTGTGCCGATGCCATGCCCGAACGCGCCAAACCCAGTACGGCGATTTTTTTGTTGGCGAATGAAGAAATTGGAATCATCTTTGTCCTGCGGCGGTTTGTTGACGATGATCCATCATAAAATCTTGCGGCGAAATTTGCAACGCCACGATTGGGCGTATATCGGCGGGCAGGGAATCGGCGCAACGCGCCAGCAATGTTTCAACCGGCAATTTGGAATCGTAATGACGGGCGATAAAATCGTCAATGGCGGCGGCGCGCCCCGGAATCATTTCGCGCAACACCGATTGCGTCGCCGCGTTTTTATCGACATGATTTAAAATATAAGAAAACGCCAGTATCATCCGGATAACCGGGTCGATGGCCAAACGCGACAATGCGCGTTTATGGCACAATTGCGCGGTGTAAATGGCGTCGACCGCGGCATAACGGATTGCAAACGCTGTATTCCAAATATCTTGTTTGATCCCAAAACCGACCGACATGTCCCATTGTTTTGTGCCGCCCGCGCCGCCGTTTAAAAAATCGAAAAATTCGGATTGCGATTCCCCGCCGATTGCGCCGCCATTCAATGCATCGCTGTGCAATGCCACCGCAGATGATAATCCCATCAATCCGCCGAACACCATCAGATGGCTCATAAATTTTACTTCGGCGCCGGATTCCGGGCGCGCACCGAAATATTTCGGCGTTCCCAGTTTCGACAAAGCAGGGGACAGCAAATCAAATAATTCGCGTTCGCCCGCGCACAGGATCAATAATTTTCCCGCAACCGCGCCTTTGGATCCCCCGGTCAGGGGATAATTGACATATCGAATGCCCAAGTTGCGGCAAAAAGATTCGGCGGCGATTGCGAATTCCGCGCTGACGGTGGACATATGGCATAAAAACGCGCCCGGTTTGCGCGATGCCAGCAATGTTGCGGTTTCCGAGATGATATTCAAATCGTCGCCGTTTTTGCCGCAGCAAACAAATACCCCGTCCAAATCCGTATCCACCAATTGCGCGATTTCCGGCACCAATTGCGCCCCGTGGGCACGCCAAGCGGCGCGGGCATTGTCGCGGAATTCACCCACATTGCCGCGGTCATGCACACGCACAATTTTCACCGGCCCATTCGCCCAATGACCCGCCATGGGCGAAGCCATAATGCCCAGCCCGCCGATCATACCGGCACAAATCGTCTGTGTGGCCATTTAAAATTCCTAACGAAATTTCATTTAACGCAATTTCAACGTCGACAAACCGATCAGCGCCAAAATCACCGCGATGATCCAGAACCGGATTACGATGGTCGGTTCCGACCAGCCCTTTTTTTCGAAATGGTGGTGAATGGGCGCCATCAAAAATACCCGTTTGCCGGTCATTTTGAAAAATCCGACTTGGATAATAACCGACACGGTTTCGATTACGAACAATCCGCCGACAATCGCCAAAACGATTTCATGTTTGGTCACCAATGCGATCGTGCCCAACGCGCCGCCCAATGCCAAAGATCCGGTATCGCCCATAAACACCATGGCTGGCGGGGCATTGAACCACAAAAACCCGATTCCAGCGCCGACCAACGCGCCGCACAAAACCGTTAATTCCCCGGCGCCGGGCACGTGCAATATTTTCAAATAATCGGCAAAAATAATGTTGCCGGACAAATATGCGATTAACGCAAATGCCATGGATGCGATCATTACAGGCACGATCGCAAGCCCATCGAGCCCGTCGGTCAAATTCACCGCGTTCGACGATCCGACGATAACGAAAATCGCGAATACATAAAAAAACCATCCCAGCGGAATCAAAATATCCTTGAAAAACGGCACCGACAACCCGGTCGCCAGCGGTTCACGGGTAATATTGGTGACGATATATGTCGCGGCCAATGTCAACACGATCTGCGCCAGAAATTTTTGTTTCGATGTCAGGCCGGTATTGTGCCGTTTTTTCAGTTTCAAATAATCGTCGGTCGCACCGATAAATCCGAATCCCAATGTGACGATCAACACCGCCCAAATATAGGCATTGGATAAATCCGCCCATAATAATGTGCTGACGGCCATGGCGATCAACAACAACGCGCCGCCCATGGTGGGGGTGCCTTTTTTGGTGATCAGGTGATTTTGCGGGCCGTCGGCGCGGATCGGCTGGCCTTCGGGTTGTTGCGATTTCAGCCAGCGGATAAACGCAGGGCCAAATACGAAAAAAATAATCATCGCGGTCGCCAGCGCCCCGCCGCTGCGAAACGTGATGTATTGGAATAAATTGAACGGGTTGAATTCGGCGGCAAGCGGGTAAAGCAGATTATAAAGCATGGGATCTATATGGTGTTGGTTGTTGATTTTGAATCGGGGACGAAAGCGTATCGAGCGCGTCGATGATAACGCGCATTTTGCTGCCCAAAGATCCTTTGACCATTATCACATCGCCCGCGCGCGCAATCGGCGCGGCGATAGGGGCAAGGGCGTTTGAATCAGCGGCGTAATTTGTTTTGACGGCGATTTCGATCAATGGCCGCAATTCGTTCATATATTGTCCGCACAATAAAACCATATCCAAATTCGCGGCGATTATTGCCGGCGCAAGACCTTTGTGCAATTCCGAACTGTGCGTGCCCAATTCGCGCATGTCGCCCAAAATCGCGATACGCCGCCCGCCAGGCATAACGGTTGCGCGGGATAATACGTCGATCGCGGCGCGCATGGCATCGGGACTGGCGTTATAACTTTCGTCGATCAATTCAAACGATCCGCCGGACGCAAGTTGGATATTGCGGCGCATGCCGCGCCCTGGCGCCGCGCGCAAAGTCGATAAATCCGCCGCCGCCCGGTTTAAATCCAATCCCACCGCCTGCGCCGCGGTTAAAACGGCCAAACTGTTGATGGCGATATGCCGACCCGGCGCGCCGACGGTGTACGATATTTTTTGTCCCAATATATCGGCGTCGACATGGGTTTTGTCGGGCATCAAATCGCAATTCAATAGCCGCGATTGCGCCAACGGATCGGCGCCGAATCCGATAATGCGGCCAACCTTGCGGTTTTGCGCATGTTTGGTCATGCGGTCGAAATGCGGCGTGTCGCGGTTGAAAATGGCGACGCTTTGGGAACTCATGCCGGCGACGATTTGCGCCTTTTCATCGGCGATTCCGGCGATGCCGTCATTGAAAAATTCTATGTGGGCGGGCGAAATGGCGGTTATGATGCCGACAAACGGTTCGCATAATTCCGATAATGGCGCGATTTCACCAGGGTGATTCATGCCCATTTCGATGATCGCGAATTGCGCGTCCGCCGGCATGCGCGATAACGACAATGGCACGCCGATATGGTTGTTCAAATTGCCTTCGTTCGCGAATGTTTTGCCCTGGCGCGATAACACATGCAGCAATGCTTCTTTGGTGCCGGTTTTTCCGACGCTGCCGGTGACGCCGATCATTTTGCCCGTAAACCGCGCGCGTGAAAACCGCGCCATCGCGATCAACGATTTCATCGGATCGGCAACCGTGATCAAACGGGCATCCGGCGAAATGCCGGAAACCGGTTTCGATACAACCGCAGCCACAGCACCCATGGCGATGGCGTCCTTGACGAAATCATGCGCGTCGAAATTGGGGCCGGACAGGGCGATGAATAAATCGCCGGGTTTTATTTTACGGCTGTCGATACAAACGCCCGTTGCCGCCAATCCCGGCGGAACCGGCATTTGCAGGGCGTTCGATAAATCAGATCCTGTCCAGATTATATCATTCATGCCGCGACAGATCCCCCCAAATGCCGCGCGGCGTTGCGCGCCACATCGGCGTCGTCGAACGGCAATACGGTTTTGCCGACAATTTGCCCGTGTTCATGGCCTTTGCCCGCGATCACAAAAATATCGCCCGGTTGCAGCATGCCGATTCCGGCGGCAATCGCCTGTGCCCGGTCGCCGATTTCGTCGGCGCCGGGGCAGGCGGTTAAAATTTGCGCGCGGATTTTCGATGAATCTTCGGTGCGCGGATTGTCGTCGGTGACAATCACATGATCCGCCAAATCGGCGGCGATTTTTCCCATCATCGGACGTTTGCCGGGATCGCGGTCGCCGCCGCATCCGAATGCGATAATCAAACGGTCTTTGGCGTGCGGGCGCAACGACCGCAACACATTGTCGATGGCATCGGGCGTATGCGCGTAATCGACGAATACCGGGGCGCCGGTTGGCGATTTGGCCACCAATTGCATGCGGCCGGGAACGCCATTCAATGTTTCAAGGCACGGCAGAATTGCATCGATCGCATCGCCGCTGCCATGCGCCATGCCGATGGCGCAGGCGATATTGGCGGCCTGGAACGCGCCGATTAAAGGCAGTTTTATTTTATGCGTTTTGCCGAATATCACAAAGGTGACGATTTGATGATCGTGTTTCGGTTCCAACGCGGCGATTTGAATGTCCGCGTTTTCGCCGTTGCCGAACGAAATCATGCGCGCGCCGCGTTTGCGGCAGACATCGTTTACGGTATCGAACGGTTCAATATCGCGGTTGACCACCGCCGCGCCGCCGGATTTCAGCAATTGCGAAAATAAAATCAATTTCGCGGCGAAATAATTTTCCATCGTGCCGTGATAATCCAAATGATCTCGGGTCAAATTGGTGAACGCGGCGACATCGACCGGGACGCCCGCGATGCGGTCTTGGTGCAGTCCGTGCGATCCGGCCTCGAACGCGGCGTGGGTTACGCGTTCGCGCGCCAGTGTTTGCAGTAATTGGTGGAAACTGATGCTGTCGGGCGTTGTCAGCGAAGAATCTTTTTGCCAATCGGGGGTGATGATGCCGATTGTGCCGATACTGGCCGCGCGGTGCCCCAATTTTTGCCAGATTTGGCGGGTGAAAACCGTGCCGGATGTTTTTCCGTTGGTGCCGGTGATGGCGGCGATCACGGATGGCATCGGCGTGTAAAATTTCGCCGCCATCAATGCCAAATCGCGGCGCGGATTCGCGGTGACGATAACGGGTAAATTTGCGGATTGCGCCGCGCGCGCGCCGTCCGCGTCGGTTAAAATGACCGATGCGCCCCGCGATACCGCGTCGTTTAAAAATTGGATGCCGTGGGTTTTAACGCCTTGCAAAGCGGCGAACAAAAATCCTGGTTTCGCATCGGCGGAATTCAGGCACAATCCTGTAATCGCAATATCGCCAGCCTGCGCGGGCAAGGACGATGCGGCGCCGGTGCCTTGAATTAAATCACGGAGTTTCATACACAGCCTCTTGGCGCAGTGAATCGGAACGCAAATTATCGCGGTTTTGCGGCGTATTTACGGCGGGTTTGCGGTCTTGAAATTCTTGTTTTTCCGTTGCCATGCGGTCTTTGGCGATGAAATCCGGCTTTTGATCCAATGGCGGGTACCCCAATACCGGCGCCATGCGGCTGATAACGCGATTGACCGCCGGGGCGGCGACCCATCCGCCGGTTGCGTATCCGAACGACGATTTATTCGGAACCGGTTCGTCGATCATCGCC
>CAYWJR010000053.1:0-10080 GCA_964458615.1 uncultured Alphaproteobacteria bacterium | reverse complement strand
CCGGTAAAAATAAAAAGGACGCGTATGACAATATCGCCGCTTAAAATCGCCGTGATCGGCCAAGGAAAATTGGGCGGTACATTGTCGCGCGCGTTATCGGAATTGGGGCATTATGTCGTCCCGGTTCGGCGCGGTTCGATTGCGGATTGCGCCGTGTGCGATGTTATGTTGATTGCGACGCAAGACGATAAAATCGCGCTTGCCGCCGATGAAATCGCAGCACAAGGATGGAATTTGCGCGGCAAAATAATCGCGCATCACAGCGGCAGCGTATCCAGCAACATATTGTCGCGGTTGCAAGAAAAGGGCGCGCATATCGCCAGTATTCACCCATTGCAGACATTTCCGAATTTGGAATCGGGGTTGCGCGCATTGCCAGGCACATTTTGGTTTTGCGAAGGCGATGATGCCGCAATCGGTTTGCTGGGCGAATTGATCGCCCAATTGCATGGCACGGCGGTACCTATCGGCGCCGAACAAAAAGCCGGATACCACGCCGCCGTTTGCATGGCTGCCAATTACCTGACCGTTTTGGTCGCAGCCGCCACCGATGTCGCAAACCAATCGGGAATCGACGCCGATTTATTCCGCGCGGCGATCGCGCCAATTATGCGGGCGACGTTGGATAATACGTTGGAATTGCCGCCGCAATTGGCGTTAACGGGTCCCGCGCGGCGCGGCGATATGGCAACGATTGCGGCGCACCGGGAAGCAATTCAAAATTTACCGATTAATTCCAATGATTTATCGGATGTTTATCAAGTATTGTATGATTACGCGCGCAAACATATTGCATAATATATGGGGTGTGGTTTCGGTTGCCGTCAGATGCTTTACTTTGCGGTAAAAATTGGATACATCATCTTTAGTAAATAATTGAATAGATTGTTTAAATTAAATGTTGTGCGTTGTTACGTTTTATAAATTCGTCGTTTTGACCGATCCGCAATCGATGCGCGATCGGATCGAATCTTTTTGCCGCGACCAGGGCGTGATGGGCACGATATTGATCGCGCCAGAAGGCATTAATTCCACAATCGCGGGAACGGCGGATGCCATCGACCGCACATTGGCGTTTTTGCGCAGTCACGGCGAATTCGCCGATATGACGCACAAAACATCGCACGCGGCAACGATGCCGTTCCGCAAATTGAAAGTGCGGGTGAAAAAAGAAATCGTAACCATGAAGGCGCCGGTCGATCCCGCCAATTTGGTGGGGCGTTATGTGAACGCCAAAGATTGGAATGAATTGATCGCGCGCGACGGGGTGATCGTTATCGATACCCGCAACAGTTATGAATTCGCCGAAGGCACATTCGAAGGCGCGGTCGACCCGAAAACCGATATTTTCAGCCAGTTCCCGGATTATGTCCGCGACAATCTGGACGGTTGCAAAAACAGGCCGATTGCGATGTTTTGCACCGGCGGCATACGATGCGAAAAGGCGACTTCGTATTTGTTACAGCAAGGATTTAACGAAGTATATCACTTGCAAGGCGGGATATTGAAATATCTCGAAGAAATTCCAAAAGACCAAAGCAAATGGCAAGGCGAATGTTTCGTGTTCGATGAACGCCGCGCGCTGGGCCATGGGTTGGAAATTAAAACCGATCAGTCCTAAATCATTTCATTTTTTATACGGAGCATTGATATGTCCAGACGCCGCAAAGGCAAAGCAAAACGTTCCTTGCTGACCGTATTGGTGGTTTTGGCCGCCTTGGTGATTGTTGTAAATCTGGGTAAAAATTACATCGTAAAATCGATGATCGAAAAAACCGCCAGCGCCAATTTAAAAGTGCCGGTGCGCATCGACGGATTCAATTTAACGTTAACCAGCGGGCGCATCACGCTTCGCGGTGTTACTATTGGAAATCCATCCGGATTTGAAAGCCCGCATTTATTGCACCTGACCGAGGGCGACGTGCGTTTCGATTTGCACACATTGATGGACCCGGTTTTGGTGATCGATTCGATCCGCCTAAACGGACTTAGCGTTTATTACGAAATCGGCGTCAAGGGAACGAATTTAGGCGCGGTAATCAATCAAAGCGCGCCGCCGGATAAATCGGCCGCGCCGCCGCAGGACAAACATCAAAAACAGGCCGCCAAGCAAGGCCGCGAGTTGATCATCCGCGATTTGACCATGACCGACGTTTCGGCGATCCCAAGTTTGAATGTGGCGGGCAAAAAAGAATCGCGCACCGTGCAAATCGCCGATATTTATATTCAGGATATTGGCCGCGAAGGCAAAACGGTCAACGTGGCCGAAGCCAGCGATATTATCCTTGGCACCGTATCGAAAAATATCGCCATCAAAATGCCCGGCCATTTAATGGGGCAGGGATTCGAAAAAGTCGGCAAGGGCATTAAAAATCTTTTCGGCAATTGATCCGATTAGATTGCGATTCGGATTATAATTTAAATCATAATTTAAATTATAATTTTCCGGCCGACGATAATTTCGCGGTTTGCACGCTGGCTCCGCCATGTTTTTCCGACCATGCGGCTGGGTTGTCCAAAAATTCCTGAACCTTGGCGATGGTGGCGTTGTCGAAATATTTCCCGTCCGCAGCCGCCTTTAGGATATGATCCCAAGAGCACAGATAATGCATATTGACGTTGGCGGATTCCAATTGCCCGCCCGATGGGAATACGCCGTAATAAAACACGACAAAGCAATCTTTGACAATTGTGCCGCCATCGCGCAGGGCATTTACGAACGCGACCTTGCTGGCGCCGTCGGTGGCCAGATCTTCGACCAATAAAACACGCTGGCCTTCTTTGAAATCGCCTTCGATTTGCGCGCCGCGCCCGAAACCTTTGGGTTTTTTGCGCACATACAGCATAGGCAGATTCAATTTTTCCGCCAGCCAGGCGCCATATGGAATCCCTGCGGTTTCGCCGCCCGCCACCGCATCGATTTTATCCGCGCCGATTTTCGCATTCGCGATTTCGCCCATGTAATCGATGATGGTGCGGCGAACGTTTGGAAATGAAATCACCTTGCGGCAATCGATATATGTCGGCGCCGCCCATCCGGACGTCAATATATATGGCTGTTCCGGGCGCAAATTGACGGCTTTGATGTCGAGCAGGCATTTGGCGACTTCAAGGCCGGCTTTTTCGGTGAATGGGTGTAAATGTGCGGACATGATGTCTCCTGATTAAAACGATTATGCTTGCAGGCGTTTTTGAACTTCGTCGCGGCCTAAAACTTCCATGACTTCGAACAATGCCGGGCTTTGCAGTGTGCCGGTCAACGCCGCGCGCAATGCCGGGCCCAAATCGCCCAATTTCAAATTGTTGTTTTTTAAATAATCTTTGACGGCCAATTCGATCGAACCGGCCGACCAGTCGCCAACCGATTGCAACACGGGCAAAATCGCCTGCAATCGCGGCTTGCTGTTATCGTTGATAGCCGCCGCGGCCTTTTCATCCATCGGTAACGGCAACGGGCGCACGTAAAATAACGCCGCTTTGGCCAATTCGATCAATGTTTGCGCGCGGGGTTTCAAACCCTTCATGCCTTTTAACAAACGCATTTTTTGTAAATCGTTCAACGGCGCGCCCAATTCCTGTTCGATAATAGGGGCGATTAAATCCAGCAGGCGTTGATCGTCCGCCGCATGCAAATAATGCGCGTTGACCGAATTGAATTTGTCGAAATCCAGCCGGGACGGGGAACGGCCAATGTCTTTCAGTGAAAATATTTTTTGCGCGTCTTCCATGGAAATAATTTCCACATCGCCATGTCCCCAACCCAAACGCAGCAAATAATTGCGCGTCGCTTCGGGCAAATAACCCATATCGCGGTACGATTCGATGGCGACCGCGCCGTGGCGTTTGGACAATTTTGCGCCGTCGGGGCCGTGGATCAACGGCACGTGCGAAAATGACGGCGGTTGCCATCCCATGGCCAAATAAATTTGATATTGGCGGAATGCGTTGTTCAAATGATCGTCGCCGCGGATCACATGCGTGATGCCCATGTCGTGGTCATCGACTACAACGGCAAGATTATAAGTCGGCGTGCCATCGGAACGCAGCAGGATCAAATCGTCCAATTGTTCGTTGGCGACGGTGACTTCGCCCTGAACCTCGTCGATAATGGTGGTGTTGCCGGTTTGCGGCGCCTTTAAACGGATAACCGGTTTAACCCCGGCGGGGGCGTCGTTCGGATTGCGGTCGCGCCATGTGCCGTCGTATCGCGGCTGGCGTCCTTCGGATTGCGCCTTGGCGCGCATCGATTCCAATTCTTCGGGGCTGCAATAACAATAATACGCGTTGCCGCGCGCCAACATTTCCCGCGCCACTTCGGCATGGCGGGACGACCGCGCCATTTGATAAACGATCTCGCCGTCCCAATCCAAACCCAACCAACGCAGCCCGTTCAAAATCGCGTCCACGGCCTGGGGCGTCGATCTTTCCTGATCGGTGTCTTCGATGCGAAGTAGAAATTTTCCGCCTTTGCCGCGCGCATACAGCCAGTTAAACAAAGCCGTGCGGCCGCCGCCGATATGCAAAAAACCGGTGGGCGATGGGGCGAAACGGGTAACGATGGTCATGGAATCGTGCATCCTGTTGGTTGTAATTTCGGTATCGTTTATAGCGCAAAATCATGCTTTAATAAACCCCTGACCGTTTGGGATAAAAGCCTGTGGCCTTTTTGCGCAATTTGTATCTGTATATCTTAAACCAATATGAATCCGACAAAGCCAGGGCGCTTTATTGGACACCGGTTTTTTTCGCGCTGGGCATCGGATGGTATTTTGCCCAATCCACTGAACCCCCCGTGTTGGTTTTGGGGTTCGGGTTTTTATTCGCCATTTTGGGTTGCGTATTCGCGGCGCGGGTGTTCAGCCATCGCCCGATTATCCTGGTTGCGGCGATTATGGTGGCCGTGTGCGCGGGCGGGGCATTGACCGCGCAAATCCGCACCATATCGGTCGAATCCCGCACATTGTCCGAAGAAATCGGCCCAATTTCCATCACCGGAACGATTGAATCGATCGATCGGACCCAAGATGGCGGACGGGTGGTAATGGGCAATCTGGAATTCGAATCGCGCCGCCGCATTTGGGCGCAATTGCCCGACCGGGTGCGGTTGAAAATCCGCCATTCGGTGGATGATTTGAATATCGGCACGCGCATCCGCGTATTGGCGATGATTTCGCCGCCAAACGCGCCGGCGGTTCCGGGCGGGTACGATTTCGCGCGGCAAATTTATTTCGACCGGATTGGCGCTGTGGGGTTTGCCATGGGCCCTCCGCAAATTGTCGCATCGGCGCAACCGGATACGGCGATGATGCGCATCAATCAACTGCGCGATACCATAATCCAAAAGGTGCTAGGCCATTTGACGGGCGATACGGCGGCGGTATCGGCGGCGTTGATCACATCCGAACAAAGCGGGGTATCGCCGGATGCGATGCAGGATTTGCGCCGATCGGGATTGCAACATGTTTTATCGGTTTCGGGTTTGCATTTGACGTTGTTCGGCGGTTTTGTGTTTTTATTTTTACGCCTGTTATTGATGTGGGCGCCGGGTTTGACCGTTTTGTCGAAAAAAATCGCCGCCATCGGCGGGATCGCCGCGACGTTTTTTTACCTGACAATTTCCGGGTTCGAGGTTCCGACCATCCGCGCCTTTGTCATGGTGGCGTTGGTATTTTTGGCGGTGTTGATCGACCGCGAGGCGTTGTCGATGCGTTTGGTCGCGGTGGCGGCGATAGCGATTTTGTTTTTATTTCCCGAAAGTTTGCTGCATGTCAGTTTTCAATTGTCGTTTGCCGCCGTCGCGGCGTTGATCGCGGTGTATGAATCGTGGCGGTTGAACACAACCGAACGCAAATCATGGCCGCGTTTGGCGTTGGAATATCTGTTTTTATCGGCTGCGACGTCGTTTATCGCCAGCATCGCGACGGCGCCGTTGATCGCGTATCATTTTCATCAACTGACGTTGCAAGGAATTTTATCGAATACGCTGGTCGGGCCATTGGTCAGTTTTTGGATCATGCCATTGGTGGTTATTTGTTTAATGGCGATGCCGGCCGGTTTGGAACAATTGCCGTTATGGTTATTGGGACAGGGTGTCGACGCCATGTTGGCGGTTGCGAAATTCGCATCGCAATTGCCCGGCGCGTTGATCATGATCCCCGCCATATCGGATGTGTCGGTATTGTTGATGGTGTTTGGCGGATTGTGGTTGATGGTATGGCGCAAACAATGGCGGTATTGGGGGATCGCGCCGGTTGCAATGGGATTGATGTTGTCGTTGCGTATTGCTTTGCCGGATGTATTGATAAACCAGGATGCGGGATTGATCGGCGTTAAAACCGCACACGATTCCATCGCGCTGTCCAGTTTGAAAAAAGACAAATTCACCGCCGGAATTTGGAATAATTATTTCGGCCAATCGCAATCAGTGGATTGGAACGATCCGGAAAATTGGGTTGCTGAAAAACGCGATTTGCGTTGCGACCGGTCGGCGTGCATTTATAAAGTTTCCGGGCACACCGTTTCCATCGTCTTGAAAAACGATGCATTCGCCGAAGATTGCCAGACATCCGATGTGATTATCACCGCGTTGCGCGCGCCCGAATCATGCGCGGCCAAGAATATTTTCGATAAATATTATTTCCGCGCAAATGGCAACAGCGCATTATGGTTCGATCACGGCGTGTGGCGGATGCAATCGGTTGCGGAAATGCGCGGCAAACGGCCATGGACGGGCGGCAGTGACCGCGAGCGGCGCGAAGATGACTATATAAAAACGCCCGCCGAGCGCGATTAAGCCGCGCGCATTTTCGAGAAAATCATAACAAACAGGCCAAGGAATATCAACGCGCCGCCGATGATTGTCGGCCAATCCCATTGTTTTTCTTGAAACAGCAAATAGGCGAAAATAGGCACGAAAATCGGATAGGCGATTTCGCCGATCGCAGCGTATGTTGGGGAAATATCCTTGGTCACGAAACTGGTGAACAACCACCCCGCCCACGATGCGCCAACCGCGATAAACAGCAATAATGCGGTTTGCGGCGATACAATAGGCATGGTGAAATCGGTTGAATCGTAATTGAACAAAACGGCGGTGGCGGCGAATAAAATGCCGATTGCCGTGCTGTAAAAAATAAATGTGGGAATCGAAACCGTTTGCAGAATTTTGCCCAAAATGGCGTAATTCAATCCGTACAAAACCGCCGCGAAAATCGGAAAAACATATGTTGGAATCATGCCAGCAAATATAGAACCGGGTGGGTTTTAAAGCAAATTAATAGCGGCGCAACAACCCCTTTAGTACGCCTTGTACCTTGACGCGTTTGCCGGGCAGCAATTGCGGTTTGTAATTGCGGTTGGCCGGTACCAATTCGATCATATCGCCCTTGCGCCGTTGCAACGTTTTCAATGTGACATCGCCGTCATCCACCAATGCGACCACGATTTGGCCGTTTTCGGCGGTATGCGCGTATTGGATAATCGCAACATCGCCATCATGAATGCCTTCTTCGATCATCGAATCGCCATCGACCATCAGCGCGTAATGTTGGCCGCGGCCAAGCAATGATGGCGGCACGTCGATATTGCTGCTGCTGTTGTTGTTAATCGCCTCGATCGGGTTGCCGGCGGCGATTTTGCCCAACAACGGAACCTGCACCAAACTGGCGTATGCGGCCAGGATGTTGTTTTTCTTTTTCGATTTTTCTTCTTTTTGGTCGGCCATGGGAAGTTTCACAACTTCCAGTGCGCGGGCGCGATTGGGCAGGCGGCGCAAAAATCCGCGTTCTTCTAATGCCATGATCAAACGGTGCACGCCCGATTTCGACCGCAATTCGATTGCCGTCATCATTTCTTCGAAAGACGGGCAAACGCCTTTTTCCTTTATGTAGCGGTCGATGAACAGCAATAAAGAGTGTTGTTTTGATGTTAGCATGCACAGTCTCCGCCAAGATGATCGGCCGGGCGCGGTTGCGCGGCCATATGAGGCATAGTAGTTTGATTGAAATTCCCGCCATGTTCATGCGGAAACAAAACAAGTACAATAATGTTCTACTTTAGTTCTTATCCCCAGTCAAGGATCGAAATCGCATGAGTCCGAAAAAAAAGATTCTGCCTATTGTATTGCGCGCGGTCATAGGTTTGTTTTTCATCTACGGGCTTGCAATCGTGGTGGGGGCGGGGGTCGGGTATTTTGTCGGCAAAGACGCAAAACCGAATTTGCCTATTCCGAATTTGCCGATTATCGATCAATATATCGCGCAACCCGCGCCCGAACATCCGCCATCGCAGGAGCACGCGCCAACGCCGCCGCAAGTTTCCAATCCGCATTCCGGTTTGGCTGATCCGGTACAGCCGCAATCCGCCGCGCAACCTGTTGCAGATGTTAAAAAATCATGGCGCGATAACGCCATTATCTTGCCGCCTTATGCATACCGCGATAAAAAATTGATCGCCATCATCATCGACGATGCCGGAATGAATGTAAAACGCACCAAGGAAATCATCGACATCAAATCGCCGTTGGTGTTGTCGTTTTTGCCTTATGCCCCGAATTTGCAACGCCAGGCAAACGCCGCGCGCGCAGGCGGGCACGAGGTTATGGGGCATATTCCGATGGAAGCCGAAAGCGCCGACGCGCATCCCGGCCCGCATGCATTGATGACCGACATGACCGACGAAGAAATATTGCACGAATTGCGGCAGAATCTGGATTTTTGGAATTCGTATATCGGTATCAATAATCATATGGGCAGTTTGTTTACATCGGATCCGCACCGTATGGATGTCGTTTTGCAAGAAATAAAAAGGCGCGATTTGATTTTTATCGATTCGATGACGTCGGCAAAAAGCGTTGCAGGTAAAAAAGCCGAAGCGATGGGAATTGTATCGGCGTCGCGGGATGTTTTTTTGGACGATGTCGACGATGCCGCAAAAATAAAAGAACAATTCCGAATTTTAGAAAAAATATCGCGCAAGCAGGGATCGGCCATCGCCATCGGCCATCCGCGCGCGAATACTATCGCGGCTTTAAAAGAATGGCTGATTTCAACGGAAAACAGCGATTATATGGTGGTGCCATTAAGCGTCATTTTATTGGAACGCCAAAAGATGCCGGATAAAAAACATCATCAATCCAGCGAATAAGATGGATTTTTGCGCCCCATCGGGGGTAAAATCATGATACAATTACAATTGTGAATGTAAGGCCATTGGAAAATAATCCCGACACCGAAGCCAAGGACAAAGTCCAGGAATTGCTGCAGCTGTTTCAGCAGTTAGAGGATTTGCGCGGCGAAACCAAAACGTTGCACACGTTTCAGCAACATTTGGATCTGACCCGCCGCGCCGAAGAATACGTCATGGGTTTCCGCCAGCGTCTGGCCGATATATTCCAAGATCCCGAAGCGGCATTCAACAAATTCGGCCAATTGGCGATTTCCAAAGGCGTCGATGCCGCCGCCGAAAGCATTTCTAAAAACCCGGACGATTATGGTTCCATCAAGGGCTGGTCGTTTGGCCCATTGAACAATCCGGCGCGTTCCGGCGTTATGAAACTAAGTTTGCCTGCGGCCGTCCGCACCGCCATCGAAGGATTCAACGCCCATTTGCAAACAGGCGGCGGCGGTTACACGCGCGAAGAATTGAAACGCAAGGTCGATGCCGCGAGGCAAAAATTGGACGACGCCACGCAATCGGTCGGATCCAGCGGCAGGCGTATTGAATTGGAATTGCAAATCGCCGAATTGGCGCGCGGCATTTCGTTCCGCGATTTGGCGGCCTTGCCAAAAGAACAATATCGCGTGGTCGAAGGGTTGCGGGATAAATACCGCAATTTGATCCAAACCAACGAAAACGATCCGGCAAAACGCATCGCCGCCGCAAAAAAGAAATAATAAAAACAATATGATCGCCCGCTATCTTCGTGTTCTTGACGAGATGCATTTTCGTGTCTATAAAGGACACAAAATAAATAAAAAATATTAGGGTGCGAACATTATGGATCAATCATCTGCAACATTGCCCAAACCCCAGTCCGAACGTATGCCCAACGGGTATCGGATCAAACTTTGCACGTTGCCG
>CAYWJR010000052.1:0-10369 GCA_964458615.1 uncultured Alphaproteobacteria bacterium | reverse complement strand
GTTTTTAATTTTTTTGGAACGGACCAAATGGCAAACAAAATCGCGTTCAACACGGGCTTACTGTACTGGCGTTGCATCATAAGGGCAATGGCCAAAAACGCGGCGATTGCGGCAATCGCCTTGCTGCTGCCATTTTACGCCCATGCGCAAATGCCGCAAAATTCTGTCCCGCAACCCGCGCCGCAACCAGCGCCATTAAAAGTCGCGCTGTTGTTGCCATTATCGGGCGCGCAGGCGAATTTGGGGATGGCGATGCAAAACGCGGCGATGATGGCGGTGTACGACGCCGCAACGCCGGGTTTCGCGATGGTGCCGTATGACACCGGCGGCAAACCCGATCAGGCGCAAATGGCCGCAACCCGCGCCGCAGCCGAAGGCGCGAACGTCATATTGGGCCCGATTTACGGCGCCGAATTGCGCGCGATCAAAAACAACCCGTCCATGCCCACCCTGCCGATCCTGAGTTTCAGCAACGATTGGACGATTGCGGGCGGGAATGTTTTTTTGCTGGGGCTGACGCCGCAAATCGAAACCGTGGAATTATTGAAAAATCTGGAATCGCGCGGCGTGCGGATCGCGCATATTTTGGCGCCCGATTCCGCGTATGGCAAGGCGGTCGCCGCGTCCGCCCAAGATTATGGCGCGCGCAGCGGCATGAAAATTCAAACGCTGGCGTCTTATTCCGGCACGAACCCAAAATCGCTGGCGGCGGCGGTGCAAAAAATAAAACAATCGTTGCCGCAAACCGATAATCCGGATGTGTGGGGGTATCACGCCATCGTGGTCGGCGAGGTTGGAACAAAATTGGCGGCGGTCGATGCGAATTTTCAAAAACTGAATATTGGATCGGACCGGGTGACGATCGCCGGATTGGGCGGATGGCTGGATGCGAATTTGGAATCCATGCCGTCATTGGCGCAGGCGGTTTATGTATTGCCGGATCCGCAATCGTTGCAACAATTCGCAACGCGCTATCAATCGTATTTCGGCGGCAACCCGCCCGGGCTTGCGGCGATGGCGTATGAAGGCGTGCGGATTTTATCATCCATGCCGCGCGGCGGCAATTTGGCGGCCAATTTATTGCAAACCCCCGCATTTTCGACCGGCATCGGCATGATCCGGTTTACGGCCAATCATCTTTCAAGCCGCCAAAGCGCGCTTGTGAACGCCACAACCCGCATGCCGGTTCAATCGCGGTAATTTGTTGATTTTCATATAAAACCATCCCTGCTTTTGCGTTGCGAAAGCGGATGTTGAACCGTGCGGCAAAAAGTATAAAATCCTGGGCGCGCCGGTTCAATGATTGGCGCGCGAATTTTTTGATCAGGTGAATTATGGATTTATCCGATATGCTGGCGCAATACACACTCGATGCACACGGGGATTCCGTTGTTGTTTCCGCGCCGTCCGGTGTTTCGGCGAAAATCGTTTCGGCGATTTTTTTGGGCGCGCAGCATAACGCCGATTCCGTGCGAATGCGGTGGATGGTAATCCAAAATGGTTGTGTGGGTTGGTACCGGAAATTGATTGCGCCGGTGAAATCCCCGCATCAGAATTGGGAAGAATCCGGAATTTTATTCACCGGCCAGTTGGTTGAAAAATTGGCGCGCGCCGCCGTAACCGATTGCGATTATGGCAATCCGCACCCAACCACCGGACTAAACGGCTTTGAAAAACTATCCGACCAAATCGGCAGTCAATGGACGCAAAGCCTGCCGATCCACCCGGATAAGCGCGCGAATATAATAGAATTGCGTCGCCACGATCCCGTAATACTGCGCGATGTGGTTGGCAGGATGCAAAGAATTTTAAGGCGCTAAGGCGCCGCAACGCCGCCTGTGAAAATACTGGCGGCAAAAAAAGGACGAAATAAATAATGGATCTGCAAAGGCCGACATTGGCGCAGGTTTGCGACGCCGTTGTGAGCGCGTCGGTTGTTATTATCGATACCGAAAAGGCGGATACGGCTGTTTTATTCATTCGCTATATACCGTACCAATCGGGACACGTTCTGTTTTTATGGATGACATTGCAACATGGCGTCATCAAACAATTTAAAACCGCGCACGAATCCAGCATTCTGGATAATGCGCCCGAGGAAGCGGCAGTTATCGGGCAATCCATAATCAATATTATAAAAACCGAAACCCCGGAACGGCAAAAAGAAATATTCGACGAAAGCGGGGTCTATCCGATGGATCCGGCCGAATTTTGGCAATTGGCCATGGATGGGCGCGATCCCAAAGAGGCGGCCTATTTTACCGGGTTGCCGAAATTATCGAGATCGGATCGTATCTTACTTCCGGCGATGGCTTTGCAAAAAATGCGGGAAATGTAATCGGTAAAAAAATTACGAAATCAATTTCGCCAAAACCTCGTTCAAACAATTGCGCCCCTTGGCGGTCGCGCGGATAAAATCCGCATCGCTTTCTAAAAATTCCGCGCGGATAAAATTCTGCAATTGCGATTGGTCGATCATTTCGGAAATATCGATACCCAATTCGCGGCGGAACCGTTTTACATCGATGCCTTCTTGCAGGCGCAGATTCATCATAATCATTTCAAGCCCGGCGTCGCGCGCGGCCAGTTCGTTTTGCGATTCCAAACCATGGCCGCGATCCAAAACCGCCTTGTGCCAATTTTCCGGCATTTTGATATTGGCGGTTGCGGTTTTTTTGCCTGCCGCATCGGTGATGCGTCCATGCGCGCCGCACCCTATGCCGATATAATCGCAATACCGCCAATACACCAAATTATGCCGGCATTCGCCGCCGGTTTTGGAAAAACTGGATACTTCGTACGGGCGCAATCCGCATTCCGCCAAACGCGCCGTGGTATAATCGTATAAAATCGCGGCATCGTCGTCGTCTGGCAAATAAAACGCGCCGCGCGCATATTCGTTTGCGAATGCTGTTTGCGGCTCAACGCTCAGTTGATACAGCGATATATGATCCGACAATAATGGAATCGCCACATCCAATTCCGCGCGCCATTCGTCCAATGTTTGATTGGGGCGGGCGTAAATAATATCGAACGAATACCGGCTGAAATATTTTCTTGCCATATGGATTGCGGCGATGGCCTCGGCGGCGCTGTGGGTGCGGCGCAGAAATTTTAAATATCCGTCATCCAGCGCCTGAACGCCCAATGACAGACGGTTCACGCCGCAATCCGCGAGGGCAGCGAAATTTTCCGCCTCGCTGCTGGTCGGGTTGGCTTCTAATGTGATTTCAATATCGTCCGCAAATCCCCAAATATTCCGGGCGCGTTCGATTAAATCGCCGACCAATTTGACCGGCATCAATGATGGCGTGCCGCCACCGAAAAATATGCTGGTCAATTTGCCCTTATTGTGGCGCGATCCCCAATATTCCATTTCGCGCATCAACCCCTGGCCGAACGATTCCACATCGACCCGTTCGCGCACATGCGCGTTGTAATCGCAATACGGGCATCGCGATTTGCAAAACGGCCAATGAATATAAAGCCCAAAAGGGGTCGCGCGATTCATGCCCGTTTATATACCGGGATTGGATTTGTTATGAAACGCAAATATTGCGCCGTTTAATGGCGGCCACGGGGCGGCGCCGCCAGCGTCAATGCGGCCTGACTGATTTTGCCATCAGGGGTTTGAATAAAACTTTGGCCATACTGGCCGAAATTGCCGACAATCGTTGTAACGAAATCGTTCGGGTTGGTTTTAATCGCCGACGCGATGTGCGGTGTGGCTTCGGCCAGGGATTTTCCCACAGGGCCCGGCGGATGATTGATGATCTCCGTTCGTTCCGCGTGGTTCAGTCCCTTGGTCAATTCCTGAATTTGCGGCGTTGCGAATTTGGACAACGCGCTTATTTGATAAACGCCGGAATTGCCCTGGTTGTCGAACCCGACGCGGTTGACGGTCGCGTTTTTGCAGAAATGCATGAATTGCTTTTTGCTGAATTCGCGCACGATGCCGAATAACGTATCGCCCGCCGAATGGCAACGCGCCGTCATCGCCGCGATCAATCCCTTGTCGCCTTTGGTGAATAAATCGACGAAATAACTGGAATCGACCTTTAATCCCGCCAATTTATCGATCACGCGCTGATTGTGCAATTCAACCGCTGCCGCGCGGATGCTGGGTTCCTTGAACTTGGGGGCAAAATCCTTTTGCCCCGCCAATAATTGCCGAACGACGCTTTTGCCGTCGATATTGCGCGATAAAATTTCCGGCCTTTTCGATTCCGGCATCACATCCAGAATCAAATCCGCCGCCGGTTTTTTCGCCGATAAAATATTCGACAACATTTGCGATCCGGCGTTTGGAACGATATTGACGTCTTTTGATCCAACCGGTTTGTCGGCGGTCAATTGCGATTTGGACGATTCCGGAATTTTTTTCGCGGTTTCCACCAACAATTCCGGATGGTGTTTGGCCATGTAAACCGACAAGGTTGTTGGAAATATTTTATTGTCGATCATAACCGGCAGGGTCAATATTTTCGCGCGCGCTTGCGGGGCGATTTTGGCGAACGATTCGGTAAAATTTTTGGTATCGCCATCGCGCAAAAAATCCGCCATTTGTCCGGCATAATCGGCCGGCGATATATATTTGGATTGCACGATGTTCCCCTTTGTCCGCACCGGATTTGGCGGCATTCGTAATACATTATATCCTGAAAAGATACTGCTAATGTTGTAAAAAATCGTTAATTAACAATGGTTAAATCAATTTTCCGCCTAAAATATTTGACAGATAAGTATCCGTAATGTATACATTTTGTATGGATTCACAGCCGATTTTTCAAACCATGCAAATTTTAAAAAACCTCGAACCCTTTCGCAGGGATCAGGCCTGTTGCCCGATATTTTGGGAAGTCGCTTCGCAAAACGGCAATCCATCCGCGCACTGGATCGTAACCTTGATGGATGACGGGCAATTGCATGGCTGGAAATTCAACGGAACCATGAACGCGCAAAACCGGGTTGCGATTGTGGATCGGATTTTCCGCGAATCGGCCGATATGCCGAATGGATTTTTACCCGGCAATCCAAAATCCGCATTGTCGTTCGGAATGGAAAATGGCGGCACCATAGAATATCTAAGAAAAAACGATTTGTGGAATTTTTTAAATCAATCTGCGCCAAAAGCGTATAAAATATTTTTTAATATCGCGCAAATGCCGCGCCGCGACCGCAAAGAATTATACAATAATCTGGAATGCCGGAACGTGATGGACATTAAAGACGTCGATGTTCCCGCGCCAGCGAATGTGACATCGGCGGAAATGCGGTCGTTGTTCGCGCCCCAAGACCCGAAACAATATCGCGGCGGAAAAACCCCCGAAGAAAAAATCGGCCAATTTATAATCACGGGGTGGATTGCCGTGCCCGCGATTATATGTGCCGCGCAAATTTTGTATGCCGCGGGGCGCAAGCTGGCTGGAAATTTTGTTCTTGAATGCGGGATACAGGCCGCGCAAATTTTAACGGCGGCCACTATGGGCGCTTTGGCATACAAAGCCGTATATGTCTCTGATCGGGCGATTATGCGCGCAACCGACGCCAAATATGGATTGTTGCCGACTGGCGGCGTTGAATCGTACCGCGATTATGTCGGTAACCGCACGGCGCCGTTGGATAAATATGTGGGGCGCCGGTGGCAAAAATTCGGCGTGATGGCGACCGCGTTCGTTCTGGCCGCCTTATCGACCGCGTATAACACCGCCGGATGGTTGCGCGAAAAAATCCAAAATCATATCGTGCCGTCCCCGCCGCCGGTTTATATTTATCCGACATATCCATCCGCGCCGAACGTAACGCCGCCGGAAAAATTTAACGGCGGGATTGTAAAAACGCCGTCAATTTCTCCAGCGCCCGCGCCCGGTGCGACAATCGATTTTTCAACTCTGGCTGCATTTCGGCAAATGTCTGGTCGTGGCCGCGTGGCATAAACATCGGATCGAACCCGAATCCGTCCGCGCCGCGCGCCGGCCAAACCAATTCGCCCCACACCTCGCCGCGAAAATATTTTATTTCCTCGCCCGGCAAGCACAGCGCCAGAACGCAAACGAAATACGCGCGCCGGTCCGGATTTTCGCCCAATTCCTGATTCACCCGTTTCATCGCCGCGCCGAAATCGCGCGGCATTCCCGCCCAATCGGCCGTGTAAACGCCCGGCGCATCGTGCAACGCCGGAACGCAAATGCCCGAATCGTCGGACAGGGCGGCAATTCCGGTTGCTCTGTGCGCGGCGACCGCCTTGATGGCGGCGTTTTCCTCGAACGTAACGCCGGTTTCTGCGGGCTCGATCAGCCGGTAATCGGCCGCCGATTGGATTTCAACCCCCATCGGCGAAAGCAACTGCTTGAATTCATTTATTTTTCCGGCATTGTGCGAGGCGATCAAGATTGTTTTCATTATGGAAAACCCGATAAAATTGTGATAGGATGCGATCCTTGAAAAACGATATTGGCATAACGGGATGGCAATGAAAAAGCAAAATCGAACATTATTGGCGGGTGTGATTGCGGTTACGTCTTTGTCCGTAACCCAAGGATGCACAACCGAACCCAACGCGCGCGACAATTGGATGCAGGTGCACAACACATCGCTCGAGCCGACCGAAATCGCCGATCCGCGCAATCCCGGAAAATTGATGCCATATTCGGAATATAAAAAAATGATGGCGGCGCAACAAAAACAAAAAGGCGGCAGATAAAATGGAACACGCTATTTCCCCGGTTGCGATTCACAGAATTTTCGATGACGGCAATATACGATTATACGTATCGGATAACGCGCCGCCGAAATTCATCGCGTTTCGCCGCGCCGAAGGTTTTTTGCATGCCGCATTCATCAAAGCCACAAAATTTTTTCTGTGCAGCGTTGGCGCGGCCGCGATTTGCGCCTCGATTGCTGTTGCTTTTGCTCCCGCCGCCTTGTTATCGGCCGCCGCGACAACATGTTTGTTCGCAGGAATTTCGGGCGGTTTGCTTGGCGGCACGGCATTGATCGCGCATGCGGGGATCAAGGCGGCGGCAGAATTTTTCCGCCCGCAGAAATCCACCGATTATCCATTGGAAGAGGGTAGAATAACTTTTATGGCGCGCCCCGTGACACAGGCGAGACCGCAATTGACGCGCGAACAGATCGCAAGCGCGCCCGATTATTTGCGTCCGAAAAAATCGGTTGTAACTTTGGCCGCTGTGGCGGGAATGGCGTTTGGAATACATGGCGCCGTAACAACGTCCGAATTTCAAAAATCGGTTGCCAATTACCAATCGCAACGCGCGCCGCGTTAAATTTTACAGTCTAAGCGATTAGCCCGAAATAACCGCGCGCTGTTTTTCGATCAATTGCCGGATGCCTTCATCCGCCAATTGCAACAATCCGTTGAATTCGTCTTTGGTGAACGGTGCGCCTTCGGCGGTGCCCTGGATTTCAACGATCTTGCCGGATTCGGTAATAACGAAATTCGCATCGACTTCGGCGCCGGAATCTTCGCTGTAATCCAAATCGATCATGCCCGCGCCCTTGATGATGCCGCATGAAATGGCCGCGACCTGTTCGCGGATCGGCCAGCGTGTCATCAATCCGGATTTTTGCAATTGTTTTAACGCCAAATGCAACGCCACATATCCGCCGGTGATAGCGGCGGTGCGCGTTCCGCCATCGGCCTGAATGACGTCGCAATCGATCTTGATTTGTTTTTCGCCCAACAATCCCAAATCAACAACGCTGCGCAACGCGCGGCCGATCAGCCGTTGAATTTCCTGCGTCCTCCCGGATTGGCGGCCTTTTGCGGCTTCGCGGTCGATCCGTTCGTTGGTTGATCGCGGCAACATGCCGTATTCCGCCGTCACCCATCCTTTGCCGGTGTTGCGCAACCATCCAGGCACTGTGCCGTCGATGGTGGCGGTGCATAAAACATGGGTATCGCCGAATTTCACGAAACACGATCCTTCGGCATGTTTGCTGTAACCGGGAATCAGTTCGATATGACGTAAATCGTTGTTTTTGCGGGAATTTGAACGCATGAAAAACCGTGTCTGTTAGGTTGACAGAATTGGGGGTAAAATTATAATCGACCGCACAATAGCAAAAATAAAAAAACCTAGCAAAACAAATAACCGGAACGGCCAAATGCAGCGTGACATCACCATTCCAAAAATCGCCGCCAGTTGGTTCGGCACGACGATGTTTGTAACGATGGCTGTGGGATTTGCGTTCGGCGCATCTTGGGGGCTTGGAATCGCCGCGACGATATTGTTGTCGACGGTTGGCGGATTGGCCGGCGCAATCGCCACGCGAAAATATTATGGCCGTACGATTTAAATTTTAAATCATGAAAAAATCCATCGAATCGAATATTGGTCCCCAAACGCCTTCGGAAAAATTCGGCCTGCCTGTTCCGTTGGAATTTTTGGCGCTCCCGCTGATTGGCGGATGCTTGCACAAGCGCCGAAAGATAAGTCCCCAGTCGCCATCGTCATAAAAAATATGTGGGTGCCGGTGTGCGCTGCTGTGGTATCGGGCGTCTTTGTGACATATACAGTACAGAAAACACGGGAAATCCGCGACCGGCAACAAGTGCGCGACGTTGCGCCGGATCTTTCCAGCGAATCGCAGCAATTGATCCGGTCCCGCTATATGGATAAAACATTGTCCCGATAAATTCCGCCCCCCAGGTTGCGTTGCGCCCCGGCAAAGACTATATATAACCCATGATTCCTGAATTAAACGACCGCACCCGCGATATATTCCGCCGCATCGTCGATTTGCATTTGCAAACCGGCGAGCCCGTGGGGTCGTCCCTGATCGCATCCTTGCCGGGCATAAAATTGTCATCGGCGTCGATCCGCAATATTATGGCGGATCTGGAAAAATCAGGATTGTTGTATTCGCCGCATATTTCGGCCGGGCGTTTGCCGACCGAAATGGGTTTGCGGCATTACGTGAACGGCATTTTGGAAATAGGCAATCTGACCGAAACCGAACAGGCGGAAATTAAAATCCAATGCACCGCGCGCGGCAAAACGTTGCAACAAACATTGACCGATGCGACGTCGCTATTATCCGGCTTGTCGCGTTGCGCCGGGCTGGTCGCGGTGCCGAAAAACGATTCGGCGTTAAAACATATCGAATTTGTGGCGCTGGCGCCCGGCCGTGCATTGGTGGTTTTGGTGTTTGAAAACGGCACGGTTGAAAACCGGATGGTGGATCTTCCGATTGGGCTTACGCCGTCGGCGATGATCGAGGCCGGAAATTATCTCAGTTACCATCTGGTCGGCAAATCGGTCGCCCAAGCGCGCAATTTGCTGCGCGAAGAAATGCGCGGATTCCGCGCCGAACTGGATCAATTGACCGCCAAGGCGGTCGAAGCGGGTCTAGTCAGTTATATTCAGCCATCGTCCACGCAGGAACAAATTCTGGTGGTGCGCGGGCAATCGAATTTGCTGGATCATATCGACGCGGTCGAAGATTTGGCGCGTATCCGCCATTTAATGGCGACATTGGAATCGCGCGACGCGTATGTTAAATTGCTGGACGCGGCCGAGGGCGCGGACGGGATGCAGATTTTCATCGGATCGGACAACGATTTATTCGCGCTTTCCGGATGTTCGCTGATCACCGCGCCGTTCCGCGATCAAAACCGCAAGGTGGTCGGCACCATCGGCGTGATCGGCCCGACCCGTATGAATTACGCGCGCATAATTCCGATGGTCGATTACACCGCGCGCATTATTTCCGGAATTTTAGAAAACACCGTAAAAGATAATAAATAAGGACAATTGACGATGCAAAAACCAGACATGAATACGCCGGACGGCGCAGAAAATATCGAAAACATATCCAACGAAAACGCGGGCGACGCGGGCTTGCTGCAAAAATTGCAGGCCGATTATAACGCGCTAAAGGATCAAATGCTGCGCGGAATCGCGGACGCGGAAAACCGCATCAAGCGCGCGGAAAAAGAAAAAGAAGAAAGTTTGAAATACGCCGTATCCGGGTTCGCCCGCGATTTGTTGAATGTGTCGGATAATTTGCGCCGGTCGATCGATGCCGCGAAAAAAGACGATCACGACGGCAATCCGGCGGTAAAATCATTGTTGTCGGGAATTGAAATTACCGAAAAAGAATTATTGGGCGCGTTTGAAAAATGCGGCGTTAAAAAAATAGACCCCAAAATCGGCGACCCGTTCGATTACAACCGCCATCAGGCGATGTTCGAAATCGAATCCGCCGACAAACCCAGCGGGATTGTGATGCAAGTTATGCAGCCCGGGTATATTTTGCATGACCGTTTGTTGCGTCCCGCGCTGGTTGGCGTATCCAAATCAACGGGCGCCCCGCCGCAAGATGCCGCGAAAATAGACGTCAAGGC
>CAYWJR010000051.1:0-10465 GCA_964458615.1 uncultured Alphaproteobacteria bacterium | reverse complement strand
GGCGAGAGCGTTTGTGGGAACCTTCGTTATCTTTAATTTCATTCAGTCTCATGATAATTACCCCAAACCTTCCAATTACTTCGCTACCGGTTCTACGGTAACAAGGTGTTTCACCCGGTTGATCATGCCACGCACCGCAGGCGTATCTTCGAGCACGCGGGAACGATGGCGTTTATTCAAACCCAAACCGATCAGATTTTTTTCTTGAATCTGCTGACGGCCAATCGGGCTGCCGATCTGTGTTACTTTAATTTGCTTTTTCGCCATGATCTTAACCCTTTAATCGTTATGCCGACACATCTACGCCGCGAGCGGACGGTAGAATATCGCTTACTTTTTTGCCGCGACGAGCCGCGATTGCGCGCGGAGAATTCGTTTGCGTCAATGCCGCCAAAGTGGCGCGAACCATGTTGTGCGGATTGCTGGAACCCAAGGATTTGCCGACAACGTCGGACACGCCCAAGGCTTCGAACATCGCGCGCATCGGACCGCCGGCGATGATACCGGTACCGGCAGGCGCCGTGCGCAAATGCACTTTGCCCGCGCCGAAACGTCCGAACACATCGTGATGAATGGTGCGGCCATCGCGCAATGGAATGCGGATCATGTTGCGGCGCGCCTGGTCTACGGCTTTGCGCATGGCGTCTTGAACTTCTTTCGCCTTGCCTTTGCCGTAACCGATGCGGCCTTTGCCGTCGCCTACTACAACCAATGCTGCGATCGAGAAGCGTTTACCGCCTTTTACGGTTTTCGAAACACGGCCGATGTAAACCGGCTTTTGGATTTCGCCCGAATCTTCTTCGCGTTCCCGTTCGCGATTGTCGCGGCGGCCTTGGCCTTGACCGCGGCCACGGCCACGGCGGCCTTTGCGGCCTTCATCGTCACCTTCGCCTTCGCCGGGCACGATCGATTTTGCGTTTTTTACTTCTGTCTCGGTCATTTTGATCTACCCCTAATTAGAATTTCAAGCCGCTTTCGCGCGCGCCGTCGGCACAGGATTTCACCCGGCCATGATAACGGTACAAACCGCGGTCGAACACGACTTCGGAAATACCGGCTTTTTTGGCGCGTTGACCCAACAACAAGCCGACTTGTTTCGCCGCATCGACGTTGCCGCCGGTTTTCAATTTGCCTTTTAATTCTTTGTCCAAGCTGGACGCGGATACCAAGGTTTTGCCCGCCGCATCGTCGATAACCTGCAAATAAATGTGGTTGCCGGAACGATGCACGGATAGACGCAAGCGGCCAGCCGATTTTTTAGCAAGGCTAAAACGGTTGCGGGTTTTTCTGCGTTCTGCGAGTTTTTTCGATGTTAACATAGTTTCACCCTACTTCTTCTTGCCTTCTTTGCGTTCAACTTCTTGGCCTTCGTAATGCACGCCTTTTGCCTTGTATGGTTCAGGCGGTTTGGTCAAATGCAATTCGGCGGCAAATTGGCCAACGGCCTGTTTGTCGACGCCGGTAATTTCGATGTCCACTTGCTTGTCAACTTTGACGTTGATGCCAGTCGGCGGATTGAAATTGTCTTCGTGGCTGTGTCCGACTTTCATCGACAACGATTTGCCGCGCATTTCGGCGCGGTAACCGACGCCTTGCAATTGCATTTTTTGTTTGAACCCTTCGGTTACGCCCACAACCATGCTGTTGGCGCGGGAACGGGCAGTGCCCCAATCCATGCGTGCTTGCTTGGTTTTGTTGACCGGAACAAACGACAATACGTTGCCTTCTTTTTTGATTTGAACCAACGACGACACCGTCATCGACAGTTCGCCCAGTTTGCCCTTGATTTTCAAGGTGCGTTCATTGACCACGGCTTCGACGCCTTGTGGCAATGGAATTGGTTTTTGACCGACGCGAGACATAATGTTTACCCCTTGTTCCCTAGAATACGCAGCACAATACTTCGCCGCCAACGTTGGCGACACGCGCTTCGTTATCCGACATAACCCCTTTCGGAGTCGATAAAATCGAAATCCCCAAACCGTTATAAACCGGTTTCAAGGTTTTGATGCCGCTGTATACGCGGCGACCCGGACGCGATACGCGGCGGATTTCTTTGATTACGGGTGAACCGGAGTCATATTTCAGCTCGATCTTCAGCTGCGATTTGCCGTCCGTTTCCTCCAGTTTGAACCCACGGATATAACCTTCGCGTTGCATCACTTCGCAAACGTTTTTGCGCAAGTTGGATGCAGGACACAAAATCGAAGTTTGCTTCGCTTTCTGTCCGTTGCGAATCCGTGTTAACATGTCACTTAAAGGATCGATTAAAGCCATTGTTTTACCCCAAAATTAAAATCTGTCTCTGTTCCTCTGGTTTTACCAGCTGGATTTTACCAAGCCCGGAATCAAACCATCCGATCCGAACTGGCGCAAAGCCAAGCGCGACAAGCCAAAGCGGCGGTACGTAGCGCGGGAACGGCCGGAAAACCAGCAACGGTTGCGAATACGCGTTTTGGAACCGTTGCGCGGCAAAGCCGCCAATTTCAACTGCGCTTCGAAACGATCTTCGAATGAAACCGATTTATCCATAATAGTCGCCTTCAATTTGGTACGGCGAGCGTCTTGCTGCTTGGCCATTTTGCGGCGTTTTTTATTTCTATAAATCGAACTGGTTTTTGCCATGATATTTCCTTTTTCTTAACCCGAAACCTTAGTTGACGAACGGCATGTTAAAAGCCTTCAGCAACGCTTTGGCTTCTTTGTCGGTTTTGGCCGTCGTGCAAATCACGATGTCCATACCTTGCACATGTTCCACTTTGTCGTAATTGATTTCCGGGAACACGAATTGTTCCTTTAGACCCAGCGAGTAATTGCCGCGTCCATCGAAACTTTTGCCCGATACGCCGCGGAAATCGCGGACGCGCGGCAATGCGATATTGATCAAACGATCCAAAAATTCCCACATTTTTTCTTTGCGCAAAGTGACTTTGCAGCCGATGGCCAAGTTTTGGCGCAATTTGAATGTAGCGATCGATTTTTTCGATTTGGTCAAAATGGCTTTTTGGCCGGTGATCAAACCCAATTCTTCGGCGGCTTTCAACACGCGTTTTTGATCTTGCGTGCCTTCGCCGATACCCATATTCACCACGATTTTGGTGATACGCGGAACTTCCATTACGTTCGCATAATTGAATTCTTTCATCAATTCTTTGATGACCGAATCGCTGTACGATTTTTTCAGCCTAGGGGCTGCTTTTACTGCTGCTGCGTTTGCCATTTTGATTACCCCGCTTTTGATACCGTATTGACGGTTTCGCCAGATTTTTTCGCGATGCGAACTTTGACGCCGTCTTTGATTTTATACCCTACGCGCGTTGCCTTGCCGGTTTTCGGATCGGCCAGCGCGATGTTCGAAATGTGGATCGACAATTCTTTTTCGACGATGCCGCCGGCGCCTGCCGCGCTTGGACGCTGGTGTTTTTTCACAACGTTCACGCCACGGACGACCGCGCGGTTTTCTTCGCGCAAAATGCGCAAGATTTCGCCGGTTTTGCCTTTGTCTTTGCCTGCCAAGACGATTACTTTATCGCCTTTTTTGATTTTCAATTTTTTTACTTCTGTCGTCATAACATTTATCCTTTATTCGCCGATTACAGCACTTCCGGTGCCAGCGAAATGATCTTCATGAAATTTTTGGAACGCAATTCGCGGGTTACAGGACCAAAAATACGGGTGCCGATCGGTTCGCCCTGGGCGTTGATCAACACGGCGGCGTTGGTGTCGAAACGGATTACCGAACCGTCGCTGCGCTTGATCGGCGCTGCGGTGCGGACGATAACGGCTTTGTGCACGTCGCCTTTATTCACTTTTCCTTTGGGAATGGCGTCACGGATCGCGACCACGATTACGTCGCCCACTTGCGCGTAACGGCGTTTGCTGCCGCCCAATACCTTAATGCAACGCACTTTGCGCGCGCCGGAATTGTCGGCTACTTCTAAATTGCTCATCTGTTGAATCATGACACGAACTTCCTTCTATATCCCTATATGCCCCGGTTACGCCGCGGCCAAAACAGTCCAGCGTTTGGTGGCGGACAATGGGCGGCATTCTTGAATGCGCACTTTGTCACCGACGCTGCATTGGTTGTTTTCATCGTGAGCGGCGTAGTTTTTCGTCAAGGTAACGATCTTTTTATATTTTGGATGCGTCACGCGGCGGGTCACTTTTACCTTTACGGTTTTGGCGCCCGATTTGCTAACTACTTCGCCTGTTAAAATACGTTTTGGCATGGTCTACTCCTTAGCTCGCTTTTTTCTTGGCGGTTTTTTTCGCCGCCGGTTTTTTGGCCTTGCCGGTCGCGGCCTGGGTGTAATTCAATCCCATGGCGCGCTCGTTCAATACCGTTTTGACACGAGCCAATTCTTTGCGCACCAGACGCGGACGAACCACGTTTTCCACGGTGCCGCTGGTTTTTTGGAAACGCAAATTGAACGCTTCTTTGCTCAGATCGGTAATCAACTGAGTCAATTCGTCATCCGACTTTGCACGTACATCAACGATTTTCATAACAATCCCCTACCCTACTATCCGTGAATTTCGGCTTCGCCGATACGCACGACCATTTTGGTTTTTACGGACAATTTAGCCGAAGCCAATTGAAACGCCTCGACGGCCATCGCGCGCGGAACGCCATCCAATTCGAACAAAATGCGTCCAGGACGCACGCGGCACATCCAATATTCAGGATTGCCTTTACCCGAACCCATCCGTACCTCTGCCGGTTTGCGCGACACGGGCACATCTGGAAAAATACGCATCCACATTTTGCCGGTACGTTTTGTCGCACGGGCGATGGTGCGGCGCGCGGCTTCGATTTCGCGGGCGTTCAAACGTCCCGCTTCGATCGCTTTCAAACCGAAGGCGCCGTTATTCAATGTAAATCCCGCTTTTGCCAGGCCTTTGACGCGGCCTTTCATTTGTTTGCGGAACTTGGTTTTCTTAGGTGAGAACATAGCTAATCCCCTTCACTCCTGCCTTAGGCCGACGCCGGACGGTTGTCGGTGTTGCGTTTTTCCGACGCCAATGGATCGTGTTCCATGATGTCGCCTTTGAATATCCAAACTTTTACGCCGCAAATGCCCATTGTGGTTTCGGCTTCTGCGCGTGCGAAATCGATGTCCGCGCGCAATGTGTGCAACGGAACGCGTCCTTCGCGGTACCATTCCATACGCGCGATTTCGGCGCCGCCCAAACGGCCGGAGCAATTGATACGAATGCCCAACGCGCCCAAACGCATCGCGTTTTGAACGGCGCGTTTCATCGCGCGGCGGAACGCGATACGGCGTTCCAATTGCTGGGCGATGGATTCCGCGACCAATTTGGCGTCGGTTTCCGGTTTGCGGATTTCGACCAAATTGATGCTGACTTCGTCTTTGGTCATTTTTTCCAAATCTTTTTGCAAAGATTTGATGCCTTCGCCTTTTTTGCCGATGATCACGCCGGGACGGCCGCTGTAAATGGTGATGCGCGCACGTTTGGTCAAGCGTTCAATGGTCACGCGGCTGATCGCTGCGGAATCGCCGAATTTTTCAACGATATAAGCGCGCAAGCCGAAATCTTGTTCCAGCAAGCTGGCGTAATCTTTGCCCGCGAACCAACGCGAATCGTGGGCACGATTGATGCCTAAACGCATGACGATTGGATTTGTCTTCTGTCCCATTATGCACTCTCTTTGGTGTTGGATTTTTTCGCTGTGTCTTTGCTTTGTTCGGCAACGATCACGGTCAAATGCGCGAACGGTTTTACAACCGGACTTGCGCGGCCGCGGCCACGCGCGTGGAAACGGCGCATGGCGATGCTGACGCCGACGAATGCTTCTTTGACGATCAAACGGTCGATGTCCAATTGCTGATTGTTTTCAGCGTTGGCAATAGCCGATTGCAGGCATTTTTTGACGTCCAGAGCGATACGCTTTGGCGAAAAAGTCAATTGCTGCAACGCGTTCGAAACACGTTTGCCGCGAATGGTTTGCGCAACCAAATTCAATTTGCGCGGGCTGACGCGCAAGTTCAAAGACTTGGCGATCGATTCGTTAGGCGCCAGTGCGCGCGGTTTTGCTTTCTTTCCCATGATCCTACCTATTCGCTCGATTTAGAAGCGGATTTGTCCGCCGGGGTATGGCCACTGAAATTGCGGGTCAAGGCGAATTCGCCGAATTTGTGACCAACCATATTTTCGGTAACCAATACCGGAATAAATTTGTGACCGTTATGAACGCCAAAAGTCAAACCGACGAAAATCGGCAAAATGGTCGATCTGCGCGACCAGGTTTTGATGACTTCTTTGCGGCCAGAGTTTTTGGCTTTTTCTGCTTTTTTCAACAGATAGCCATCGACAAACGGGCCTTTCCAAACTGAACGTGCCATTATTTCCTAACTCCCTACTTTGCGTCCACGGTGCTATTGCGGCGGCGGATGATATAACGATCCGTCGATTTGTTATGTCTTGTTTTCTTGCCTTTGCAAGAAATGCCCCATGGCGTAACCCAATGTTTACCGCCGTTCGTCCGTCCGCCGTGCGGATGGTCGACCGGGTTCATCGCGATACCGCGAACATGCGGACGTTTGCCCAACCAACGGGAACGGCCTGCTTTTGCGATGACGATGTTTTTCTCGTCGGCGTTCGAAACGGCGCCCACGGTGGCCATGCAATCGGCATTTACAAGGCGCATTTCGCCCGAAGCCATGCGCAACTGCGCCATGCCCTGGTCGCGGCCGATCAATTGAACGAACGTGCCTGCGGAACGAGCCATTTGGCCGCCTTTGCCGGGTTTCAATTCGATGTTATGCATGATCGTACCGATCGGCATATTTTTCATCGGCATTGCGTTGCCCGGTTTTACGTCCACGCGTTCGCCGGCGATTACTTTGTCGCCAACGGCCAAACGCTGCGGCGCCAAGATATAAGACAATTCGCCGTCGGTGTATTTGATCAACGCGATAAACGCGGTGCGGTTCGGATCGTATTCGATGCGTTCCACCACGGCTTCGATGTCGAATTTCAAACGTTTGAAATCGATCAAGCGGTATGCTTGTTTATGACCGCCGCCACGATGACGCGATGTGATGCGTCCGTTGTTGTTGCGGCCACCGGTCGAATGCTTGCCTTCGGTCAGGGATTTAACCGGCTTGCCTTTCCAGATGTCTGCCCGGTCGATATTGACCAAGTGACGCTGGGTCGGGGTGACCGGATTATATGTCTTTAATGCCATTGTTGCCTCTAAACCTTAAAATTCCGATTGCTAGATGCCTGTTGTAATATCGATCGTTTGACCTTCGGCCAAAGTAACGACTGCCCGTTTTTTATCCGAGCGGTCGCCAATCACGCCGCGGAAAAATTTCTGTTTGCCTTTTAAAATCGAAGTATTGACGCCGGTCACTTTGACTTTGAACAAAGTTTCCACCGCCGCTTTGATTTCCGGCTTGGTCGCGCTCATTGGAACAAAGAACGACACTTGGTTGAATTCGCTGCCACGGGTCGCTTTTTCCGTAATGACCGGGCGGCGCAATAATCCCAAAGCCTTTTCACGGCTGATCGCAGGTTTTGTTGCGGTTGCTGTTTTTGCCATGATTATGCTCCCTTAGCCGTTTTGGTTTTCGCGGCTTTTTGTTTTTTCGCCGGCGATGCCAAACGGGTATTCAAATGATCCACGGCGTCTTTGGTCAAAACCAAAACGTCGCGGCGCAAAATGTCGTACACGTTAATGCCCACTTGCGGCAACGCGTCGAAATTCGGCACGTTCGCAGCGGCGCGTTTAAAGTTTTGGTTCAATTCGGCGCCGCCGATGAACAAAACGCTTCTTACGCCCAATTTTTCAAAGAAAGCGGACACAGCAGATGTTTTCGCTTCTTTCATATTGTCGTCCGCGATGACGATCAATTTGCCTTCGGCCGCTTTCGCCGACAAAGCCATTTTCAACCCCAAAGCGCGGAATTTTTTGGTCAAATCATATGCATGGCTGCGCACAACCGGGCCAAAGATCGTCGCACCGCCGCGGAACTGCGGAGAACGCAAAGAACCTTGACGCGCGCGTCCGGTACCTTTTTGCGCCCATGGCTTTGCCTTGCGGCCGCTGATGTCGCCGATTTCTTTGGTTTTGTGCGTGCCGGCCTGACGTTTGGACAGCTGCCAATTTACCACGCGCGACATGATGTCTTTGCGCAACGGCGATACGGCGAAAATCGAATCGTTCAATTCGATCTGGCCGGCCGGTTTATTATCTAATGTCGTTACATTCAATTGCATGACTTCACCCAATTCCTAAGCGGCGTTATTTTTCAAAGCGGCCGGTTTCGGCGCGTCTTTGACGGCTGCTTTTTTAATTGCATCGCGGATCATCACATAGCTGCCTTCGGCGCCTGGTACGCAACCTTTGACCATGATGATGTTTTCACCCGCATCCGTATTGATTACTTTTAAATTTTCAGCCGTTACACGGACATCGCCCATGTGACCCGCCATGCGTTTGTTTTTGAAAACGCGGCCTGGATCTTGGCGTTGACCGGTCGAACCGTGCGAACGGTGACGAATCGAAACACCGTGCGTTGCTTTCAAACCGGCAAAGTTGTGGCGTTTCATCGGGCCTTGGAAACCGCGGCCGATGGAAATGCCGGCAACGTCGACGAACTGGCCGACGATGAAATGTTCAGCCGACAATTGATCGCCGATATTCAGCATGTTTTCCGCTGCAACGCGGAATTCGACCAATTTCGCCTTTGGTTCTACTTTTGCCGCGGCATATTGGCCTTTCAGGCTTTTGCTGACATTTTTTGCCTTGCGCGTGCCGATGCCCAATTGCACGGCGGTATAGCCGTGTTTTTCGACGGTGCGTTGACCGACGACTTGGCAATTGTCGATGTGCAATACGGTGACCGGAATATGTTCGCCGTCATCGGTGAACCAACGGGTCATCCCCAATTTTTTTGCAATTAAACCAGTACGCATAGAACCTGACCTCTTTAATTTTCTAATAATTCTTAAGCAGCCAATAACTTGATCTGCACGTCCACACCGGCCGCCAAATCCAATTTCATCAATGCATCGATAGTCGCCGGTGTCGGTTCGACGATATCCAGAACACGCAAATGCGTTCTGATTTCGAACTGATCGCGGGATTTTTTGTCCACGTGCGGCGAACGGTTCACGGTGAAACGTTCAATTCTTGTCGGCATAGGAATTGGTCCGCATACACGTGCACCGGTTCTGTTCGCGGTGTTGACGATTTCGCGCACCGATGCTTCGAGCCCACGGTGATCGAACGATTTAATGCGAATGCGGATATTTTGTGTTTCCATTTTACCTTGCCTCTTTTTTTTAAGCTCCCAGTTCCAAGCTCCAAGTTCCAAGAAAAAACTTGGAACTTGGTATCTCGGTACTTGGTACTATTCAATAATCTTCACAACAACGCCGGCGCCTACGGTTTTGCCGCCTTCACGGATAGCAAAACGCAAACCTTCGTCCATCGCGATCGGAGTGATCAAGTGCACTTCAACCGAAATGTTATCGCCAGGCATCACCATTTCTACGCCAGCCGGCAATACAACTTGGCCGGTCACGTCGGTGGTGCGGAAATAGAATTGCGGGCGATAGTTCGAGAAGAACGGAGTATGACGGCCGCCTTCTTCTTTGGTCAAAATATACGCTTCGGCTTTGAACTTTGCGTGAGGTTTGATCGAACCTGGAGCCGCCAAAACTTGGCCGCGTTCGACTTCTTCGCGCTTCGTGCCGCGCAACAATACGCCCACGTTGTCGCCAGCTTGACCTTTGTCCAGCAATTTGCGGAACATTTCAACGCCGGTAACGATTGTTTTAATGGTTGGTTTCAAGCCGATGATTTCGATCTCGTCGCCTACTTTTACGATACCGCGTTCGACACGGCCGGTAACAACGGTACCGCGGCCGGAAATCGAGAACACGTCTTCAACTGGCATCAAGAATGCTTTGTCGATGTCGCGTTCTGGCATTGGAATCCATTCATCCAAAGCTTTCAACAAGTTTACGATGCCTTCGTTGGCTTTCGAATCGCCGGCGCTTTCCAAAGCTGCTTTTGCTTGGCCGCGTACGATTGGAGTTTTGTCGCCTTCGAATTGATATTTGTTCAACAAATCGCGGATTTCCATTTCAACCAGATCCAACAATTCAGGATCGTCAACCAAATCCACTTTGTTCAAGAACACGACGATTTTAGGAACGCCAACCTGGCGGGCCAACAATACGTGTTCGCGGGTTTGAGGCATTGGGCCGTCAACCGCGGAAACAACCAGAATCGCGCCGTCCATTTGCGCGGCGCCGGTGATCATGTTTTTAACATAATCGGCGTGGCCTGGGCAATCTACGTGAGCGTAGTGGCGTTTTTCGGATTCGTATTCAACGTGGGATGTCGCAATCGTGATGATCTTTGTCGAATCGCGACGGCCGTCTTTTTCCGACGCCTTTGCAACTTGATCGTACGAAATCGCGCCGC
>CAYWJR010000050.1:0-10671 GCA_964458615.1 uncultured Alphaproteobacteria bacterium | reverse complement strand
ATCGTGCAGATGGCGTATCAAGAATTGAAAAAATACGAAATCACCGCCGAACGCCAGGCCGCGCGAGAAAAAATGGAATTGAACCGCAAGGAGCAGGCCGACGCCGACGAATCCGGCATGCAGGCATTCGCGCGCAAAAATAAAAAATAGCGTTTAAATATCGGTGGCGATTGTGCGAATGCCGCCAATATCCTGGTTTTCAATCGCCGGTTTTACCGGGAAATTGGGCATATTTTGAAAATTGATTTGCCCGTTCCACCCCGACAATTCCATGTAATCCTGGAAAATATCGCGGATGTCTTGTTGGATATTGTCCGGCAGGCGTGTGTGCGACCGCACCATCAAATTGAAATTTTGATCGCGTATAAACCCGTCCATTTGCATGGTTCCAAGGCGCGATAAGTCCGCTTCGATGATAAAACGCTGGCCTTGGTTTTCTTCGCCGTCGCTGTGGTTGTTTTTAAAATACATTTGCGCGTAATGCAATTTTTGTCCGTCGAATAACGGCAGGGGAATATGCCGCCAAATTTGCGATTCCGATTCAACGCCTGATTTCTGCATCGCCGTAAAATCTTCGGATATTTTTTCGCCGATGCCGCTTTTTTCCTTGTCCAATTCCTTTTGCAATTTTGGACCCAGCCAGAATTTCCCGCTGCCCGCGATGACGGACGCCAGATATAAAATTGCTTGTGGCGCGAACCGTTCGCCAACATTGGGCAATGCAGTCTTAACGAATTGGGATAGGGGCATATTGGTTTGCGTGCGCCACAAATCGATCAGTTGTTGCAGGCTGGGAATGGTTTTGCCGCCTATCGGAACCAATGGCGAGGCGGCGGATTCCGCCGCTGCCGCCAAAAAAGATTCCACAGGATCCAGAATGATCGATAAATTATCGCCTATGTTCATTCGGTATGGGGTTTGCAAAGTGACGATTCCAGCGGCCAATTTCAATGTCGCCATGTTGCGGTCGTTGACATGAATGACTTCGGCGTGGATTGGGATTTTTCCTGCCGCTGGCGTAAATTGCGGCGCTGTTTTATTTATGGACTGCGGCGATGCGGGGGTGTTTTGTGGAACCTGTTGCGTTGTGGGCGTGTATTGGACGATTGTAACGGTTACGTTTTGCGGTTTTACGGTTTGCGTCGCCGCGCTGTGGACATAGGCCTTGACGCTGGCATCGCCTTTTAATGATTGCGGATCTTGGGGTATAATAACATTTGGTTTTTTACCGTCGCGCGATATTTGCACATGAACCTCGGCGCCTTCGGGCAATGGTTTTCCGGCTGGGACGGGAATTGTGCCATAAGACGTCAGAACCTGAATGCGGTCGTTTAAAAATCCAATCACTTTTCCAGGCAAAATTGTTTCTTGGCTGTGCAAATTGGGCGATGTTGTAATATCGGGCAGTATTTCCAAAAAAATGGCCGCAGATTTATTGCCCCCTGATGGAACGATTGGTTGTTCCGCGGATTTTGGTAAATTTGGTGGGATCAATTGCGGCAACAATGCCCGTATGGAATCGGATATTGTTTCGCCTTTGCCTGTTTGGGTTTCCGCCGCCGGAATTTGCAATTGTATTTGCGGCTGGGCGCCGTTTTGTTGCACCGTTATATTGACGGCGCGGCCGGGAATCAATGGCTGGGTTGTTTGAATTTGAATGGTGCCGTAGGGTGTCGATAATTCGGTATACCCTTTGGTATTTCTGCCAATCACTTGCGCCAATATAACCTGACCGACAGCCAGTTTTTGCACGGCATCGGCGGCGTTGATGATTACAGACGATGCGGGAACCGAAATCGGGCGGAGATTTTGTATATCGGTGGGCAAACGGACGTCCGCCACATCCCACCTTTATTTGTCGCCGGTCAATTGCCGCGCTATCGCCATAACATCCACTGCCGCTTCGCTGTTTGGATAGCGGATCAAGATCGGCGTTTGGTGGCGAATGCTTTCGCTTACTCTGCGGTCGCGGCGCACAACACCCGCCAGTTGCGGCGAATATTTCAAAAATCCTTTGCATGCTTTTAGAAGCGTATTAAAAGTTTTTTCGCCTTCTAACTTGCTTTGCGCCTGGTTGCAAACGATGCGGAAATCGGTGTCCGGTTTTTCGGCCAATGTTACCTTGACGAATGTATATGCATCGGTAAGCGATGTGGGTTCATCCGTGCAAACAACTAAATAAGCGTCGCAATCCATGGATACGGCACGCACCGAACGTTCGATGCCCGCGCCCAAATCGATGATGACATGATCGTAATTTTTTGTCGCCAAATCGTTCAATTCGCTGCGCAATTGCGTCAATCGGCTGGCGGGCAGGGATGCCAATTGCCCGGAACCGGAACGGCCTGCGATAACGTCGAATTTTCCGACATCGTAATGGGTTACGATTTTTTCAAGAGGGGTGTTTTGGCTGATGACATGGCTGATGTCTTTTTCCGGCATCAATCCCAATTGAATATCCGCGTTGGCCAATCCCAAATCGGCATCGAACAGCAATACGCGTTTGCGCAAGGTCGATAAAGCATGACTGAGTGTGATCGAAAACCATGTTTTACCTACGCCGCCCTTGCCGGATGCCACCGCGATGATGCGAGGAATTTTCAATCCTGACTGGGGTTGTTCGGATGGTGTGGCGTTTGGATTCAAAGTATTTGTATTCATTAAATTTTCCTTGGGGGCATGACGGTTTATTATACTGTCAAATTGGTAAAAAAATCCTTGCTAAGGAAAGAGGATTAATGGAGCTTAAACCATTCCCTATATGCGGCGTAATGCTTACGTTCGTAAATTCAAACTCTCCCGCGTCGGCTGCGGCTAAAATGCTACCATAACGGCGGGTCATATCCATCCGGGTGACCAATAATTTTTTTACGCCTATATCTTTGAAAATACTGCCGATTTCGGCGGCATCGGCGGCATCGCCACCGGCGGCATACACAAAAACCGGCTCCGCACCCGTTATGTTAACGGTTTGTTTAATGTTTTCTATATCCTCGCTGCGCAAAACATTGACACCGGCCGTATCGATAAAAATCGATATATTTTTTGGGCAAGCGGCCAGCGCATCTTTTAATTCATTCATGTTTTTGGCGCGCAACAAATCGATTTTCAGGATTTTTGTGAATGCTTCCAATTGTTCGACCGCTCCGGCCCGTTCGGCGTCTGCTGTAATGCAGACGGTTTTTGCCCCGGCCATTACGGCGCGGGATGCGAATTTGGCGATGGTAACGGTTTTGCCCACGCCCGGAACGCCCAGCAAAACCACGGGCTTGTCGGTTGGTGCATCAGGAAGAGGGCTAAATTTAAAAATCGTATCGAACGCACCGGCCAAAGACATAGCGGGATCGTCCAATTCCAATCGTTCCACGACGGTCAGGATTTTATCCTGTAATTTTCTTGGAACGCCATGTTTGTCCAATGTTTCGCCGATGACGTCGATTGGATTTTCATAAGTCTGATCCTGGGGCGGGATGTTGTCCGCCGCCGCTGTGATTTGCACGCCTTTGCCGTTTGGCCCAACGCCTTGGGAAATAATGACCGCGTCATCGCCCATTTCCCGCCGCACCATTTCCATGGCGGCGGGGACGGACGCGGCGGTGAACGTGCGCATCTTCATGCAAATAACCTATATTTGACCCATGGTTTTTATCCTGGCTTTTGGATGAATTTCAAGCTGGGACATAACGACTGTCTGTGGACGGAATCTTTCGACGATCGAACGCACGAAAGGACGTATAGCCGGACTTGTCAACAACACAGGCATTTCGCCAATCATCGCCATGCGGTCGAAATTGGAACGAACATCCCCGATGAATTGTTGCAAACGTGTCGGCGGCATCGCCAATTGTTTGTCGTCGCCTTGGCCGATGATGGATTCGCTGAATGCCTGTTCCCATTCCGGGGAAAGCGATAGGATCGGAATAACGCCTGCGGCGCTGACATTGGCTTCGCTTAGCTGGCGGGACAGGCGGTGGCGCACATGTTCGGTGATCGTGCCGATATTGCGGGTGCTGGCGGTTGCTTCGGCGATGCCTTCCAAAATAGTCGGCAAATCGCGGATGCTGATTCTTTCGCCCAGCAACATTTGCAATACGCGTTGAATTCCGCCGACTGAAATTTTTGCCGGGGTGATTTCCGATACCAATTTTTGTTGATCTTTGTCCAATTCGTCCAGCAATTTTTGCGTTTCGGTAAACGACAACAATTCCGGCATGTAATCTTTTACCAATTCGGTCACATGCGTTGTGATAACGGTCGATGGATCGACGACAGTGTAATTTTTGAACTGCGCTTCTTCGCGTAAATTTTCGTTTACCCACATGGCGGGCAGGCCGAATGTAGGTTCGGTCGTCGCTTCGCCTGGCATGGAAATCGCTTCGCCGCGCGGATCCATGACCATAAACATATTTGGGCGTACTTCGCCGCGTCCGGCCTCGATTTCCTTGATACGGATCAAATAACTATTGGCGGCCAATTGCAAATTGTCCTGAATACGAACAGACGGCAACACAAATCCCATTTCGGTCGCCAATTGGCGCCGCAATGCCTTGATTTGATCGGTCAATACAACTCCTCTGTCTTTGTTGATCAGGCTAAGCAGGCCGTAACCCAATTCCAGGCGGATCAAATCGATTTGCAGAGATGCCGAAATCGGCTGTTCTGTAATTGGAACCTTTGCGGCGTCTTGGACTTTTTGGTCCGCGTCGGCTTTGAATTTTTCTTGTTGTTCGGTGATTACATAAGCCATCGCGCCCATGCCGCCGCCAAGCAGCATGAATGGCAAAAACGGAACGCCGGGCAAAACGCCCATCAATACCATCAAAAACGAACTCAAGCCCAAAGCGGCGGGGTATCCGCCCAATTGCGAAAACAAAGCTTTTTCGGTCGATCCGGTTGTGCCGCCCTTGGTAACCAACAAACCCGAAGCCGTCGATACGATCAATGCGGGGATTTGGGAAACCAATCCATCACCGACGGTCAACAATGTATAGGCGTGTGTTGCTTCGTTCAGGGTTAAATCCATCTGTGCCGTGCCGATAATGATTCCGCCGACGATATTGATGACGGTAATAATCAGCCCGGCGATGGCGTCGCCGCGCACGAATTTCGCGGCACCATCCATTGCCCCGAAAAATGTGCTTTCTTGTTCCAATTCTTTGCGTTTTTTACGCGCTTCGTCTTCGTTGATAAGTCCCGATGACAAATCAGCGTCGATAGCCATTTGTTTGCCGGGCATGGCATCCAATGTGAATCGGGCGGAAACTTCGGCGATACGGCCGGAACCTTTGGTGATAACGACAAAGTTCACCAATACCAAGATCGAAAACACGATCAAACCGATGACGAAATTGCCGCTCATGATAAAGTTGCCGAATGCTTCGATGACGTGTCCGGCAGCGGACGTGCCTTCGTGGCCGTGCGCCAATATAAGGCGTGTGGACGCTAAATTCAGCGCCAGCCGCAACAGAGTCGATACAAGCAAGACGGTCGGAAAGGAACTGAAATCCAAAGGCCGTTCGATGAACAAAACGGTCATCAGAATCAAAACCGAGAAACTGAAGGAAAAAGCCAGCATGATGTCGAGCAGCCATGTCGGCATCGGCAAGATCAGCACGCTTAGAATGAATACGATTCCAAGCGCCAAGGCGATATCGCCGCGCTTGAAGAAATTATTCATAAAATTTGCAGGAGTCGGTGTCTGCGTTGCGGCGTCGGCCATGGTGATAATTTAAAAAGGTTGAATGACTGGAACTGTTTTAAAATACTAGATAATTGCCCGTTCGGCATCGGCGCCGGCGGGTATTGGCGCGCCTTCGTCCGAATATTGTTTCAATTTGTTGCGCAAGGTGCGGATCGATATGCCCAGAATATTGGCGGCATGCGTGCGGTTGCCCAAACAATGATTCAATGTTTGGATAATCAAATCGCGTTCGACATCCGCGACAGTCCGCCCAACCATCGGCGCGCCATTCGGTTGCGCGGCAGGAACCGGTGATTGAGGGCTGAATTTTTGCGGGATGGCGTTGTTAATGCTGGATTCCACCGCGCCTTGGCCGAAAACCGGCGTGCTCATGCTTAGAACGATGCTTTCGGAATTAATCGTCGGGCCGCTGGACAGCAATACCGCGCGGTGCAATGTGTTTTCCAATTCCCTGACGTTGCCGCGCCATACGTGGGAAATCAATTTTTGGCGTGCATCGTCGCTTAGCGGTTTAACGGGAACGTCGTTGGCGGCGGAATACCGTTCGATGAAATGTTTTGCCAGCATTTCAATATCGCTTGGCCGTTCGCGCAAACTTGGCAAACGTATATTCACGACGTTTAGGCGGAAATATAAATCCTCGCGGAATGTGCCGTTGCGAACGGCTTCTTCCATGTTGCGGTTGCTGGTTGCAATTAAACGGATGTTGATCTTGACTGGCGTTGTGCCGCCGACGCGGTCGATCATTCTTTCTTGGATCGCGCGTAATAATTTGGATTGCAAATTCAATTGCATTTCGGTGATTTCATCCAGCAATAATGTGCCGCCGTCCGCTTCTTCGAATTTGCCGATGCGGCGCGCCACGGCGCCGGTGAATGCGCCTTTTTCATGGCCGAACAATTCCGATTCCAATAAATTTTCCGGAATCGCGGCGCAATTGATCGATACGAATTTCTGGCTGGCGCGTTTGGATTTGGCGTGAATATGCCGCGCCATTACTTCTTTGCCGGTGCCGGATTCGCCCGTGATTAAAACGCTGGCGTCCGACGACGCGATTTGATCGGCCAATGCGACTGTGCGCACCATAACCGGGTCGCGGTAAATGATGCGGCTTGTTTCTTCGGTGACTGCTTCTAATACGGCTGCAATTAATTTCGGATCTGCGGGCAGGGGCACATATTCTTTTGCCCCCGATTTGATTGCCTGAACTGCGGCGGCGGTGTCGTTACCGATGCCGCATGCGACAACGGGAATATGGATTCGTTCGGTTTTCAAAGAACTGATCAGGCGGGCGATGTTCAATTTGACATCGATCATGATCAAATCCGAACCTTGGCCATTGCGCAAGGCGTTCAATCCGGCATCGATGTCTTCGACGTGCGATACTTTGGCGCCGCGGTCGATGGCAATTTTTCCGGCGGTGGATGTATATCCGTTCAATGTGCCGATAATCAACAGTCTCATGGTCTTGTCTTTCTTCCGTTATTATGCGGATTGTTCCGATTTGATAATTTCGGTCATGGTAACGCCCAAACGGTCGTCGACGATAACGACTTCGCCGCGCGCGACCAAACGGTTGTTGACATAAATATCGATGGCTTCGCCGACGCGGCGATCCAATTCAACGACCGCGCCACGTCCCAATTTCAATAATTGATTGACTTGCATGGTGGCTTGACCAAGCACGGCGGAAACTTTCACCGGGATCAATCCTATCGCTTCCAGATCGCGGGCGGATTGCGCGACGCGTGAATCGGCTTCGGGCGCTGCGGGCGCGGTATTTCCGGAATCTTGGAATTCGTTCAAATTTAAATCATTGTCGGCCATTATTTACTCCCATTTACACAATAGATTATTCGGATTGATCTGCGTTTGCATCAGGAATGGTGGATGCAATTTTTTTCGGTATGGATTGACGCAAGGTTTCTTGAACGGCGATCCAAGTTTGCGAAGGAATATATTCAACGCCGCCATTCCCCCAATCGATGCGGCAATCTCCCATTTTTAATCCTGGATCTGCGGCAATCGCGGCCTTGCCGGCAAATCCGGATTGTTCCAGTATGGATTTCAATTTGGGTTCGACCGATGCAAAGGCGGTTTCCGGCACGCGAATCGATAATTTTGGAATATCCAGCGCGATTTTCAATGTTTCGCGCACGGCGGATTCGATCTGTTCTTCGGCATGTTCGTTCAATATGTCCGGCATCAATTTTTGCAAGGAATACAAAACGACCGCCAGCGATTTTTGCGTTACCGCCGATTGGATTTCTTCGTATTGCGCGGCGATTTGTTGCAAATATTTCGATATGTGCGCGCAAATGTCGGCGGTTTGCATTTCGATGGATTGCAACGCGCTTTGCTGACCTTCGGCGAATGCCTGGCTTTTGATTTGTTCCAGCGCCGCGTTTTTTTTGTCGTCGACCGGCAATACGCTTGGATCGTCAAAATTCGTTTCGAATATGAACTTTTTCATGTTTTTCTGTTCGGTCGTTGCGGTCATCTAAAATTTCCAGTTGCCTAATAAATCAATTGATCGTCGCCACCGTCGCCGGCGATGACGATTTCACCTTTAGCCGCCAAGTCCTTGGCGATGTTAACGATATATGCCTGCGCTTCGTCGACTTCGCGCAAACGGACAGGGCCCAGGGATTCGATGTCGTCCTTCATGATTTTGGATGCGCGTTCGGACATGTTGCCAAAGAATAAGTCGCGGATGGTTTGCGACGCGCCTTTCAATGCGCGCGGCAATTTGTCTTTTTCGACGACTTTCAATAATGTTTGCACCGATCCGCCGTCCAATCGCGCCAAATCGTCGAACGTGAACATCAAACTCTTGATTTTTTCGGACGCGTCTTTGTTGCGTTCTTCCAATGAAGACATAAAACGGGCTTCGGTGTTGCGGTCGAAGCTGTTGAAAATTTCGGCCATGACTTCGTGCGGATCGCGGCGGTTGGAACGGGCAAGGTTGCTCATAAACTCGCTGCGCAGGGTTTTTTCAACGTCATTCAAAACGTCTTTTTGCACGGTTTCCATGCGTAACATGCGCATGATTACTTCCATCGAAAAATTTTCCGGCAAAACGCCCAAAACCTTCGCGGCGTGGGGCGGGCTGACTTTGGATAAAACGACCGCGACGGTTTGCGGATATTCGTTTTTCAGGTAATTCGCTAAAATGGTTTCGTTGACGTTGTCCAGTTTATCCCACAATGTGCGCCCGGCGGGACCGCGTATTTCGTCCATGATGGAATCAAGACGGTTTTTATCCAAAACCTTGCCAAGCAAGCGTTCGGCGGTTTCGTGGCTGCCGATCGCGCCTGCGGTCGAAAAGTTTTCGGCGAATTCCATCACCAGTTTTTCCATCGCGCCGGAACCGACCGATCCCAGCGATGACATATGTTGCGACAATTCACGAATTTCATCGTCGTGCATCATGGAAAACAACTTGCCGGCGTTTTCTTCGCCAATCGTCAGCATCAGCAAAGCTGCTTTTTCAGGGCCACTTAGGTTGCGCGTTTGTTCTGCCATTATTTCACCGAGTCCTTAATCTTCACGTTTGCCTTGATACAGCCAATTGCGAATGATCGATAATGTCTCTTCGGGGTGTTTTTCCACGATTTCGCTGATCCGTTTCAACGATGACGCTTTGATGCGGCCTTCGATTTGTTTCATGTTGATCATTTCTTCGAGTTCGGAGTTTCTTAAATCCGCTTCGTCCATACCGCCGCCGCCATCGCCGCTTGGTCCCGCCAGTTGGGGAACGCCACCGCCGCCGCGTGCGATGCGTCCACCGCCTGCCATGGCGCCCGCAGGTTCCATCGCGCGCATCATCATCGGCCGCACGACCAACAATAATGCCAGTATGCCAACAAGTCCCATGACCAATGTTTCAACCAACCGCATCAATTCCGAATTGCTGAACCCCATCATGCCACCGGCCGCGTCATCGGATGACGCGCCATCGGTTAACGGAGCAGGGGCGACGAATTGCATGTTAACGACCTGTACGACATCGCCGCGTTCTTCATTGAATCCGATTGCGGTTTTAACCAAAGTTTCCAGTTGTTTTAAATTTTCTTCGGTGCGGGGTTGATATGATTCTTCGCCTTTGTCATTTTTGGTGTAAATGCCGTCGACCAATACCGCTACCGATAATTTTTTAATTTGCCCGGATTCGCGTACTTGTTGTTTTACGGTTTTTGAAATTTCATAATTCACTGTTTCGGTGGTGCGGTTGTTTTTGGTCGCGCTGGATGCTGCCGCAGGCGCTTGAGCGCCATCCGGGATATTGTTCGCAACGCTGACCGCGCCGCCGCCGTTGCCGCCTTCTTCGTTCTGGGCGCTTTCTTCTTCTGTTTGCGATGACCGGATAACGCGGCTTTCGGGGTCGTATGTTTCAGAACTGGTTGTAATGCGGTCGAAATCCATATCCGCGCTGACTTCGGCGCGTACCTTGCCGGGACCTATCGATTTTTCCAGCAATGATTCGATTTCGCCAGACATGCGGCGTTCCAACGATACCCGCGCTTCTTCCGAAGTGCTTAGGCTGCTGCCGATAGATTCATCGCCGCCGCCGCGCGCCAACAACGATCCTTGGTCGTCGATAATGGATATTTGTCCTGGTTTCAGCCCGGGCACGGCTGCTGCGACCAAATGTTGCACGGCCGAGACTTGGGAGCGGTCAAGCCGCCCGCTGCGCATTTGTAAAACAATCGATGCGCTGGGTTCTTGTTTTTGACGGCTGAATACTTCGCGTTGGGGTAAAACCAAATGAACGCGTGCGGATTTTACAGGCCCTAGCGACGATATTGTACGCGCCAACTCCCCTTCCAGAGCCCGAACCAAGTTGATGTTTTGCACAAAACTGCTGGTCGAAAGCCCGTCGGTTTTATCGAAAATTTCATATCCCATATTGCCGCCGCGCGGCAATCCGTCTTGCGCCAAAAGCATGCGCAGTTTCGCAACCTGGTCGC
>CAYWJR010000049.1:7504-10712 GCA_964458615.1 uncultured Alphaproteobacteria bacterium | reverse complement strand
TCGAAAATTATCCCGGATTCGCCCACGCGATCCAAGGCCCGCAATTGATGGAACAAATGTACGAACAGGCGAAAAATGTCGGCACCAATATTATCGTCGACCATATCGGCGAAGTCGATTTCAAATCGCGTCCATTCCGCGCGATAGGCGAAGACAATATTTACACCGCCGACAGCGTGATCATTTGCACCGGCGCCCAGGCCAAATGGCTGGGCATCGAATCGGAAACCAAATATCGCGGTTATGGCGTATCGGGTTGCGCGACGTGCGACGGATTCTTTTTCAAAAATAAAACCGTCGCCGTTATCGGCGGCGGCAACACCGCCATGGAAGAAGCGTTGTATTTGACCCACCACGCCAAACAAGTCGTCGTGGTGCACCGCCGCGATCAATTCCGCGGCGAAAAAATATTGCAACAACGCATCGCCGCCAATCCGAAAATCAAAGTCATTTGGAACAGCACGGTCGATCAGGTGTTGGGCGTCGACGATCCAAAAACCGTCAAGGGAATCAGATTGAAAGACACGGCGACCGGCAAAACCACCGATGTGGAATTGGATGGCGTGTTTGTGGCTATCGGCCATGCGCCGGCGACATCGTTATTCCAAAATCAAATCGAACTGGATTCGGACGGATATATCAAAACCGCGCCGGGCAGCGTGAAAACCAACATTCCCGGCGTTTTCGCGGCGGGCGACGTGGTCGACAAAATTTACCGCCAGGCGGTAACGGCGGCCGGATTGGGATGCATGGCGGCATTGGACGCCGAACGGTATATCAGCGGATTGGCGATGCCGAAATTCGTGGCGGCGGAATAATGGTGAATTATGCCGTCTAGATATTTCAACACGCTGGATTGGAACCGGTTGAAAATTTTTCATACCGTCGCCGAATCCGGCAGTTTTACCGAAGCCGGGCGGCGTTTGCGGTTAAGCCAATCGGCGGTCAGCCGGCAAATCAGTTCATTGGAAGAAAGCATCGGACACGTCGCGTTGTTTCACCGCCACGCGCGCGGTTTGTCGTTGACGGAACAAGGCCAGGCATTGTTCGAAACCGCGCAAGAATTGGTTTTGAAATTATCCGCAACCCAAGGGTTGTTGATGGAAAAAAAGGACAAGCCCGCCGGAACATTGCGTATCGCCGCCATGGTCGGATTTGGATCGACGTGGCTATCGTCGCGGTTGTCGTTATTTTGCGAACGGTATCCGGATATCAAAGTCATTTTATTGATCAGCGATTTTGGCGTCGATTTAACCCGGTCCGAGGCCGATGTGGCCATTCAAATGGTTCCGCCGAACCAACCGGGTTTGGTGCAGCGGCATTTCATCACCATCGGCATGTCGCCATACGCATCCGAAGATTACATAAGGCGCAACGGATTCCCGCAAACGCCCGAAGATTTGGACCGGCATAATTTAATCGTCTATGGCCCGGCGGCGCCGATTAAATTTCCCGATGCGAATTGGTTGATGTCGTTGGGCCGCGACAATCAGGGCGTGCGCCAGCCTTCGATTTACATCAACAGCAACCTTGCCATGCTGCATGCCTGCAAAGGCGGCGCGGGTATCGCATCGTTGCCCGATTACATGGCATCGCCGGAGCCGAACTTGATCCGCGTTTTGCCAGGAATCGAAGGTCCGCGCATTTCCACGTATTATGTGTATCCCGAAGCCTTGCGGAATTCGAAACGAATTACCGTATTACGCGAGTTTTTATTGGAACAAGCCGCCGGTACGCAATTTTAAATCATTGAAAAGTAATAATATTAGCTATGCATTAAACGCATGGGTATCAACCGAATTATGAATTTTGATTAAAGGTAAAATACGTATATAACCTTTCGTGACGGTTATTGCTCCTTCGGGGGCGATTGGCTTAACCGTCATCCAGACCCCAGGTCTGGAGAGTGTTTTCGAAAGATGGCACTCAGCATGTCTTTGGACATGAAGCCTCCCTGTTCAACTCGCCGGGCTTAGACCCGGCAGTTTTTTTATGTGGGGTAGCCACATGGCAAAATTGGCCAGAAAAATCACCGACCCATTACTTTGGACCAGGCTGGAAATTACAAAACCGAACGAATACGAATTCGGCAAATCGGTTATTGGAATTCTGGACATGAATTTTTTGGACGATACAACAAAACCGTCCTATGTCGCCGATTCGATTTCAAAAATGCACGCAGGCGCGCAAACCGCGATTGCCAAAATCATTCAAAAATGCCCCGATTTAACCGATTCAGAATCCGGCATCATTTGCGATGGCATTATCATTTATTTAAACCAATTGTTTCGCATCACGGATGATTCCCCGCAATTGCAATCGGAACACAACATATCGTCGCGGAATGATTTTTATTACCGCTGCGGGCATTTCGCGGAAATCGCGGCTTATAATTATCCGGCGCAAAATCCCGGCATTGAATCCGCGTGCAAGATATTGGTGTCTTGCGGACAAAGCCTGTGCAAAGGCGATCCAATACCGCCAGGTCAAAAAGCCGATCTGCGCGATTGCATCGTGATCGGCGAAAATACATTCCGTTTAACAGACAACACCGATTCATTGAAATTGGCCGCGCGGTTTTTTATCGCCGCGACGAATAATTCCGATCCCAAATCGGGCATTCATCAGACCGCGAAAACGCGGTTCCGCGCAACATCCGCCAAAATAGAAAATATTTACATGCATAAACCCGTTTCGGCGGCGAATTTTTTTACGTCGCTGATTCCATATTGCGATATGGGCCCCAAACATGCCGCGTTCGGTTTGGTTTTGGATCAAGTAGAAAGAGCAATCGCGTGCATTATTTCAACCAATCCGACCGGCGCATTTTCGTTTATTGAAAATGTTCGCGATGCGGCGCGCGCCCGTTTATTGGATTCGCGTTTGTCCGCAAGGCAAGTCAACCCCGATTGGGTTATGCCCACACTGGAACAAGCGCGATCATACGCCCTGGCTGTAAACGCAAAGGACAGATCCAGAGTTCTGGTATAATATATATTTTAAATAAAAACGGTTACGGCAAACAATTTTGATTTACCGGTTTGGCGCCTTGTTTGATTATTTTTTCAACCGCCGCGATGCGGGATTTGCCGTAAATATTCAACCCCTTGCGGCGCGCATTGTCGACCGCCTGCATCATTTTATCCGATTCGATATAATCGCTGGATTCTTCGTCGATCGGCGACAATCCGCCCGCCAGCAAAGTTTC
>CAYWJR010000049.1:0-7404 GCA_964458615.1 uncultured Alphaproteobacteria bacterium | reverse complement strand
TATAATCGCTGGATTCTTCGTCGATCGGCGACAATCCGCCCGCCAGCAAAGTTTCATTCAGCACGATACCGATTCATTGAAATTGTTTGCAGTCGGAACACAACATATCGTCGCGGAATGATTTTTATTACCGCTGCGGGCATTTCGCGGAAATCGCGGCTTATAATTATCCGGCGCAAAATCCCGGCATTGAATCCGCGTGCAAGATATTGGTGTCTTGCGGACAAAGCCTGTGCAAAGGCGATCCAATACCGCCAGGTCAAAAAGCCGATCTGCGCGATTGCATCGTGATCGGCGAAAATACATTCCGTTTAACAGACAACACCGATTCATTGAAATTGGCCGCGCGGTTTTTTATCGCCGCGACGAATAATTCCGATCCCAAATCGGGCATTCATCAGACCGCGAAAACGCGGTTCCGCGCAACATCCGCCAAAATAGAAAATATTTACATGCATAAACCCGTTTCGGCGGCGAATTTTTTTACGTCGCTGATTCCATATTGCGATATGGGCCCCAAACATGCCGCGTTCGGTTTGGTTTTGGATCAAGTAGAAAGAGCAATCGCGTGCATTATTTCAACCAATCCGACCGGCGCATTTTCGTTTATTGAAAATGTTCGCGATGCGGCGCGCGCCCGTTTATTGGATTCGCGTTTGTCCGCAAGGCAAGTCAACCCCGATTGGGTTATGCCCACACTGGAACAAGCGCGATCATACGCCCTGGCTGTAAACGCAAAGGACAGATCCAGAGTTCTGGTATAATATATATTTTAAATAAAAACGGTTACGGCAAACAATTTTGATTTACCGGTTTGGCGCCTTGTTTGATTATTTTTTCAACCGCCGCGATGCGGGATTTGCCGTAAATATTCAACCCCTTGCGGCGCGCATTGTCGACCGCCTGCATCATTTTATCCGATTCGATATAATCGCTGGATTCTTCGTCGATCGGCGACAATCCGCCCGCCAGCAAAGTTTCGTTCAGCACGATACCGCTGTCGGGTTTTATCGCCACCAATTCCCGCGCCTGAATTTCATCCTTGATCAGGCAAAAACTGCTTTCGCTGATGCGCACATAAGCTTCGAGCGTGCCGTCGGACGTAAACAAATTCGATCCGTAAAATAATTGCGGGCGGACCATTTCGGTGCAACCGCAATTTTCAAACGGATAACCGCGCGTTGCGCCAAGACCTTTGATAAAACTGGTCGCGCGGGATTTTTGTTCGGCGGTCATTTCCGTGCCGTCGGCGAATTTATTGGCGACGCCGCGCAATTTGACATTTAAATGATATGGTTCCGGAACCAAAACCTCGACTTCGATCAAATTGACGTCTTTGACGCCGACGATACGCACCCACCCCGGCAATTCGCCATAGGTTTGCAGAAATTTTTTCAAATGCAATTCATTGCGGTCGGCCGTATCCGAATCCAAACTTTGCAACGACAAGGACGCCAGCATCCACGCATAAGACCAATCGATGGTTTCATTGGCGGAATCGGCATAAAGTTTATTGAAATAATCGACGTATTCTTCGATTCCAACCCCGGCATAGGTTTCGCCGATATTCAAACGCCGGTCGAATATGCCGCCACGAATGCTGCCCGCTTCTTCGCCTTCTAAATAAGATGTTTGCCAGGCGGCGGACAACCCGACATCGAATCCTTGCAACATGATTTTCCGTTGCGTTTCATTTAAATCGTTCCAATATTTTCCGAATTTCGGTTTGTCGCCGCACAATGGTTCGGGCAAAACGCACATATCTTCGGCGGCGATTTTATCGGATTGTTTTTCCGGCGCCTTGTCGGCGGATAAAACCGGATGCGCGGCCGCCGCGCACAAAAGAAACGCCAAAATGGCGGCGGCGGACACGGATGAAAATATTTTTGAAAAACGGCGCATAATGCGCCTTTATAGCGCCAAACCGCCCATACAGAAAGAGTATTTGTAAGCGATTTGCCGGGGATTAGCGCAAATCGGCGCAGGCGCGCGCGATTTGACCGCACGCGGCCGCCAATTTGGCATCAGACGTAGCATAGGAAATACGGAAAAAATGCCCCCCGCCCCCGCCGAAAAACGACCCCGGAACACAGGCGACATGGCCGTAATGCAGCAAATATTCGACAAATTCTATGTCATTGGCGATTTTTGCGCCATTATCGGGGCGGATTTTGCCGATCGCGCCGCTGCAATCCACGAATACGTAAAATGCGCCTTCGGGTTTGGGGCAATGCAACCCTTGGATTGCGTTCAATTCCCGCACCATAAAATCGCGCCGCCCGCGATAAACTTCTTTTTGCGCCTGCACGTGCGATTGCGAACCGTTCAATGCCTCGGCCGCGGCGGCCTGGGAAATCGTGCATGCGCCGGTTATTTGTTGCGATTGCAAAGTCGCCATGTCGGCGATCAATTCGCGCGGCCCGCCGCCGTAACCGATGCGCCATCCGGTCATGCGGTATGCCTTGCTGACGCCGTTGGCGGTCAATGTGCGCGGTTTCAATTCGGGCGCCAATTGCGCGATGGTGTAAAACGGTTCGTCGTCATACGACATGTGTTCATATATATCGTCCGACAAAATCATGACATGCGGGTGTTTTTTCAATATTTCCGCAACCGCCATCAATTCGGATTTGCGGTATTTCGCGCCCGTGGGATTGCAACAGGAATTCAACATCACCCATTTGGTTTTGGGGCCGATGGCGCGGTGCAAATCGTCAGGATTCAATTTAAACCCGCTGGACATCGGCGTTGTGACAAATACCGGTTTGCCGCCGAACAACGTTACCAAATCCTGATACGAATTCCAAAACGGGTTTGGGATCACCACTTCGTCGCCGTCTTGAATGGTGGCCATGAAGGCGTTGAAAATAACATGCTTGCCGCCGCCGCAAACGATGATTTCATCGATGGTATAATCCAATCCGTTTTCGCGTTTGAATTTGTTGCAAATCGCCTCGCGCAGATCCAAATCGCCCTGCACCATCGGATATTTGGTGCGCCCCGATTGAATGGCGGCGATACCGGCGTTTTTCACATTGTCCGGTGTGTCGAAATCGGGCTCGCCAATTGTCAGATTCACAATCGGTTTTCCCTGTGCCATCAATGCGCGCGCGATTTTATTCAACGCCATGGTCGGGGAATCGGTGACATGGTTCATGCGTTTGGCGCGGGATTGGGCGTAATTGAAAGTCATTTTATTTCCAAGAATTGTGAATCGGCGGCAAGGCGCAAAATTTATCGCACTTGCCGCCACAGAACAAGATCGGCACATCGCTTTGCAGCAATCGGGGCATGAAAAAACCTATTTTCGGCAACAAGTTAGGTTAAAATATAATTTCTGCAATTGACAATAAATCATATCAAGATAACAATATCATCCATCGTACGAGAATATAAAGCCTGCATAATCAAAATAAATAGGCGTATCATGGCACCATCACCGCATGATGATTCAGACGGACAAATTTTTGATTTGTCGTTGGATGAGGTTGCAATCGGCGATGCGGCCGATCCAAACGCGGAAACCAAGGCCGATCTAAACACGGATTTGAATGCCGATTTGAATTCTGGCGACAGCAATGCTGGCGCAGATATTTATGAAATAGCGCCGGGCGATGAAATAGAGCTTGGCCCCACAATCGAATATGTCCCGCCGCCGGAATTGCACAACAATACCGGCACACCGCCCGCAAAATCAAAACCAAGACCGAAACCAAAATACGCGCCCGAACGCCGCGAATCGGGTGGCGGCGAAAAAGGATCGGGCGGATCGTCGGGCGGCGGCAGATCGTATGAACGCGACGGGAAACGCAGCAAAAAAATGCGCGGACAGGGCGCGAAGTTCGATTCATCGATTGTCGCTGAAAATCAAACCGCGCGCGTTTGGAAAATTATTATCATCGGCGCAATTGCATCGGTTGCAGCATTGCTGGTATCGGGCGCAGTATACCTGGCGCCTTCGGTGCGGCGCATGAACGCGACCGATTACAAACCGATGGACGGAATTTTAACCGGCATGCAAGGCAAAGCGTTGTTGGCGGCATTGGATGACCAGGGAAAATTGGTTTTCCGCACAATTAAAAATTACGACGCAAAATCGGATGGCGGCGAGTTATTGGTTAAATACGACACGGCGGAAAACGTGCCGTTTAACGATGCCGTGCCGTATTTCGTCAAATCCATACCGCAATTGGAATATCAATTCATGAACCGGCCATTGACGCCGCCGACAGCCGAAGAATTAAAAAGAATGAAGATATTAAAGTTGTTGCGCGAAGCCGTCGCGGAATGGAAAATCGCGCAGCCCGCAAACGATGCGCCGGCAGGCAATCAGGATACAAAACCAGCGGATACAAAACCGGCGAACATGAAACCAGCCGACACAAAACCAAAAGAAACCGAACCTAAAAAAACCGGCATGACATTGCACCCTGCGCCAATCATATTGGCCATTAACGGGCGGGATTTTATGCGGGCGGTTTAATGCAATCGCGGAATTAGACCGCGAACGGATCGCGCACCAAAATCGTGTCTTCGCGTTCCGGGCTGGTCGATAACATCGCAATCGGCGTTTCGATCAATTCTTCGATCCGTTTGGTGTATTTGACCGCGCGGGACGGCAACGCGCTCCATGACCTTGCGCCTTGGGTGCTGTCGGTCCAACCTGGCCAGGTTTCGTAAACCGGCTTCAATTGTTTTTGCAATTCGGCCGATGCGGGCATGTAATCGATCGTTTTGCCGTTCAATTCATAAGCGACGCAAATTTTTATTTCATCCATTCCATCCAGAACGTCCAATTTGGTCAATGCGATACCGTCGATGCCATTGATTCTGACAGCCTGGCGCACAGCCACGGCATCGAACCATCCGCAACGGCGTTTGCGTCCGGTTACGGTGCCGAATTCCTTGCCGCGCTGGCCGATGCCTTCGCCAATATCGTCGAACAATTCGGTCGGGAAAGGCCCCGATCCCACGCGGGTCGTGTACGCCTTGGTAATACCCAGAACATAATGCACATCGCGCGGCCCCAATCCCGATCCCACTGCCGCCATGCCGGCGACGGTGTTCGAACTGGTGACGTAAGGATAAGTGCCGTGATCGACATCCAACAAAGATCCTTGCGCGCCTTCGAACAAAATGCGTTTGCCGGATTTTTGCGCGGCGTGAATATCGACAAAAGCCGCCTTTACATACGGCATAACGCGCGGAGTAATATCGGCCAATTGTTTTTCAAACACGGCGCGGTCGATTTCCGGCGCATTCAGGCCGCGCAAAACCGCATTGTGATGGAACAATAAATTGTCGATTTTTTCGCGCAACAATTCGGGATGCATCAAATCGCAAAAACGGATGGCGCGGCGCGACACCTTGTCTTCGTATGATGGGCCGATCCCGCGCCCGGTGGTGCCGATTTTTCCGCCCGAACGCGCTTCTTCGCGCGCTTTGTCGATTTGCGAATAAAACGGCAAAATCAAAACCGCGTTTTCGGCGATCATCAAACTGTCCGGCGTAATGGCGACGCCCTGTTTGGTCAGGCTTTCGATTTCGGTGATCAAATGCCACGGATCGACCACAACGCCGTTGCCGATAACCGACAATTTCCCAGGCCGCACCACGCCCGAAGGCAACAACGACAATTTATAAACCTTGCCGTCGATCACCAATGTATGGCCGGCATTATGGCCGCCTTGGAACCGGACGATTACGTCGGCGCGCGACGATAACCAATCGACGATTTTGCCTTTGCCTTCATCGCCCCACTGGGCGCCAATTACCGCGACGTTGCTCATGTTAGATTCCTAGATGCCAAGATGTTTAGATGCCTATTTTATTTTTAAAAGATGCCATCATTTTCGTGATTTCGCTATACTCGTTCCGCAATTTTTCTGTATCCGACGAATCGATATAATTTAAATCGCGGCAATAATCCAGCCAAACATCCATTTCCGCGCACGATGACAGCGCAATTTGTAAAAATCTTTTAAATTCAGCGCCGGATGCGCGTCCGCGGGCAAAACCTTCGGCGATATTGGCGCATACGCCGCGGCTTGCCCGGCGGATTTGATCGGCCAGGCCGTATTGTTCGTGTTTGGGAAAATGTTCGCAAAACCCATGCAATTGCAGCGAAATGGCATAAGCGCGCCGGTAAAATTCCAATTGTTTATGACTGGTAACCAGTATGCTTATTTTTTGCGGCGAATCCATCTGCGTTCCTTTGACTAGGCATCTTTGTACCTAGGCATCTTGGCATCTATATAGCGAATACGCCCAGTCCAACCAAGGCAATAATTTCTGAATATCCGCCGTATCGACCATTCCGCCGCCCCAAATGCGGATATTCGGCGGCGATTCTTTGTGCCCGATAATATCGAACGCTACTTTTTCATCACTTAGGCGCGTGGCGATAAACCGGCAAATATCCGCCGCCCGCCGTTCATCCATTTCATTGTAATTCGGTTCAATCGGTTTCAAACAAATCGCCGTGCGCGACCGCGTGGCCGGTTCATCGGCCATAAAATCGACCCACGGCGCGCGCTCGACAAACGCATCGATCGCCGCATAATTGGATTTCGACCGCGCGATCATGCCATCAAGCCCGCCATTTCCATCGATCCAATTCAACGCGTCGATGCAATCTTCGATGCACAACATGGACGGCGTGTTAATCGACGATCCGTTCCAAAAATCTTCGTTCACCTTGCCATTTTTCAATAACCGGAACAATCGCGGCATTGGCCATGGCGGATTGCTTTGCGCCAAACGGTCCATGGCGCGCGGGCTTAGGACAATCATGCCGTGCGCGCCCTCGCCGCCCAGCAATTTTTGCCAGGAATAAGTCGTTACATCCAACAATTGCCACGGCAAATCATATGCGAACGCCGCCGATGTCGCATCGCAAATACTTAGCCCCTTGCGGTCCTGTGCGATCCAATCGCCGTTTGGAACGCAAAGTCCGGTTGTGGTTCCATTCCAACAAAACACCACATCACGGTTCCAATCCGCCTGGGCCAAATCCGGCAACGCGCCCGCCGGCGCGGACAAAACGCGCGAATTCGGAATTTTCAATTCGTTCATTATATCGTGCTGCCACAAAGATCCGAAATGATCGAACACCACGCAATCGACCGGGCGCGATCCCAACAACGACCAAAACGCCATTTCCATGGCGCCCGTATCCGATCCCGGCGTCATGGCGATTTTATAATCGTCCGGAATATTCAAAATTTTACGCGTTTGCGACAACATGTACCGGATACGTTGCATCGAATCCTGGCTGCGGTGCGACCGGGCGACAAGCGCACTGCCCAGCGCGGATGCGGGCGACCATCCAGGCCGTTTGGCCGATGGACCTGATCCGAAATTGGGGTTGTTGGGTTTATAAAGGGGTTTCATGATTTTGGTTTA
>CAYWJR010000048.1:0-10826 GCA_964458615.1 uncultured Alphaproteobacteria bacterium | reverse complement strand
TGGCGTCCCCACGGGGATTCGAACCCCGGTTACCTCCGTGAAAGGGAGGTGTCCTAGGCCTCTAGACGATGGGGACTAAAGGCAAATTTAAGAACGATTTGATACCCTGGCGCTGGGGGAAAATCAAGCAAAATTAGTGGCTTGCTAATTATATGAAAAACCAGCGGTTTGGCGGGGTTTTTTGCCGTTACAATGCCGCCCCTGGCAACGTTATGGCAATAATCCTGGCGTTAAACAAGGCGTGTCCGGCCAAACATCTTGAAAAGGAGAGACCCCCGGTTTTGGGAAACCGGGGGCGTTGGGGGACAGAGGGATGAGGGTTTGGGTTTCGGGTAATCCGTTTAAAACGCTTCTTTGCTGTCTGCGATCAAATTCGACAAATGCATTCCGGTATCGGCGATCGACAATTTGCTGAACACCGCGATTTGGTGCCATTCGCCTTTGTCGCCGGTGCCTTCGGCATTGATTTCTAAAACCGTTTGAATGCCGCCTTTGCCTTTGGTTTCGACGATGCGGGCGAAATCTTCGATGTTCGATTTTTCGTTATAGCCACTTAATAAATCGGCGATATTCAATTTGTCTTCTTTGGCGTTGAAATCGGTGATGGTGTCGACCGATCCGTCTTCGATGTCCGATTTGTTAAACACAAAAGTGTCTGCGCCTTCGCCGCCGGTCAACGTGTCGTTGCCTGCGCCGCCGCGAATCGTATCGTCGCCGTTGCCGCCGGATACTTTGTCCGCGCCCATGCCGCCGTTGAATACATCATCGCCGCCGCCCAATGTGACGGTGCTTTTTGAATATTCGCCATGCAAATTCACGGTGTCGTTGCCGTCGTATTTATCGTTGGCTTTGGCATCGTCCGATTTCAAGCTTAGGTTGAAATTTTTGTCATGCATGGTGATGTCGATTGTGTCGTCGCCATAGCCGCCAAATATTTTGTTGCTGCTGCTATTGCTGTCCCATTTTTCGCCAAAGGTGATGTCCAAGATGTCGTCGCCATCGCCGCCATGAGCATATTTAACGCCGTTTGTTGCGATCAAATGTTCGTTTTCTTCGGTGCCTTCCCATTTGAAATCTGGGTCATCGGTTTTGATTACTTTGTGATCGTCTACCGGTGGCACTGGTTCCGGAGTTGGTTCCGGAGTAGGTTCTGGAACTGGCGCAGGTTCTGGGGTTGGTTCCGGAGTTGGTTCTGGAACTGGCGCAGGTTCTGGAGTTGGTTCCGGAGCAGGTTCTGGAACTGGTGCAGGTTCTGGAGTTGGTTCCGGAGCAGGTTCTGGAACTGGTGCAGGTTCCGGAGTAGGTGCCGGAGCTGGAATTGGTTCTTCTACCGGTGTTTCAGGAGCCACAACAGGATTTTGTGGAACGGATGGTTCGTTGCCTGCTGGCGGCGTTTGCGGGTTTTGTGCGTTTGGCGATTCCGGCGCCGATGGGGGTGTTGGGGTGTTTGGCGATGGGTTGGATGAACCGGGTGTTGAATTATTGTTGCCAGGCAATGCATCGTTTCCATTGCCGGTTTTAATTGCGCTGAACAAACCGCCGAACGATAATTTTTGCGAACGAAGATCCAACAATTCCGTAACCGCGTTTTGGCGATCTTGGATAAAATCATTGCGATCGTCGAATACAGCGTTCGTTTCATCGATGATTAATTGATCCGTTGCTTGGTCGCTGTGGAATTTTTCAAATGCAGCGCCGGAATTCATCGTGCCGCCATTTTCCGATGCGCTGTTTGTGCCTTGGGCGGTTTCTGCCGATGCAGCAGGGGCGGATGCAGGCAACTCGGCAATATTTACCGCTTTATCGGTCGATTCTTGACCGGCATTTTGGTCGGTATCGGATGCGGTTTCCGATGTGATTTCTGTGCCAACTTGTGCTGTTTGTTTTTTGTTTTCAGCAACTTGTTCTGTTTTTTCGTTGTTTTTTGCTTCGTTTTTGTTCGCTGCCTGCATCTTGTATCTCCCCTGATTATTGATCTTGCCTAACTGGCCTTATGGGTAGATACATGCAATAAGCATGCCCAAAATTTCCCTAAGGATTACAATGATGGCGGTGATCGGGGGGTGGATTAAGGTGCCGGGTGGGTGGCAATAATGTCCTCATACCTTACCGGCATGCCGGCGTCATGGAACACATTGGCCAGCAATTTCCATTGATGCCCGCCGGTTGCCCCATTGGTATCGATAAATACCTGGGTTTTAACCGAAGACGCCGATGTAAAACGGACGAAATCCTGAATATTGCTGTGATCGTTAAACCCGGTCAACAATCCCGCAATGTCCAGACGGTCTTCGCCGGATTTGAAATCCAATATCGTGTCGACATCGCCGCCCGACACGTTCGGTTTGGCTTGGATTTGAACGGGCGCAACGGCCAATGTATTGATGCTGGTCGACCCAAAGGCCGACAATGGCGCGGCGTGCGTTACATTCGCGCCCGGCGTCCAATCGCCATTTTCCCAGGCGAAAATATCCGCGCCTCTGCCGCCATCCATGGTATCTGCGCCTTTGCCGCCGTAAATTGTGTCGTCGCCATCGCCGCCGTGCAATTCATCGCGTCCCGCGCCGCCATAAACGATGTCGGTATGGTTGCCGCCGAAAAATTGATCGTTGCCGCCGCCTAAATGCACGGTGGCTTCGCGGTATTCGCCAAGGATGCGGACAATATCGTCGCCATCGCCATTTCCAGGCGTCATATCGTCGGCGTATAAACCCAGCGTAAATAAAGGATGATCCATGGCAACGGTAATATCGTCGTTGCCATCGCCGCCGTAAATGCGGTCAACCGATTCGGGCGCCGCCAACAAGATAATCGCCAAAATTTCCGGCGGCAGATCCGGCATGGTAAAATGAAAATTGATGTCGATAATATCGTTCCCGGCGCCGCCGTGAACGTAATCGACCCAATCGGAATCGGATAAACGGTCATTGCCGTTGCCACCGATCAATGTATCTAATTTCCCTGCGCCGCCGTGCAAAATGTCGTTGCCGTCGCCGCCGGAAATATAATCATTGCCTTCGTCGCCGAAAATAACATCGTTCAACGCGCCGCCGGTTATATGATCGTCGCCCGCGCCGCCATGAAAACCATTGCCGTCGATTCCGGCCGCCAGGGATTTATTTGCGTCGTCCGCCAATATAACGGTATCCGATCCGCCAAATGCGTGATTGTGAATGCCCGCTTGGAACGCCGACAATTCCACCGTATTGAAATTCACATTGTTATCGCCATCATTGAATAAAAGTGGTTTTGGCGGTGGAGGCGGCGGTGGTGGTGGCGGAGGAGGAGGTGGAGGTGGCGGTGGCGGTGGTGGTGGGTTCCCGCCACCATTGTTTGGGTTTCCGTTATTGTTGTCTGGAATATCGTTCCCGGCATTTAGAAAAAGCGGATTCGATCGTTGCAATAATTCTTGGAATGCGTTGTTGTTTAGATAATTTTGAAAGTTGTTTTGGCTTAGACCGTCATTGTCCGGCAAATTGGCGTTATTGAAAATATCGGGATTGATCATCATCCTTTCGAACGCCGCGCCGGTGTTGTCAGCGCCTTTGAAAAAATCCGACGGTTGCGCCGGGGACGCAGGCGCGGTATCGGGCGCTTCGGCAATATTCACCGCCTGATTTGAGGCATTTTGGCCTTGTGCGGCAGTTTTTGCCGTATCTGATTCAGTATCGGATGCGGTATCGTTGTGGGTTGGCGCCGGGTTCGCGGATATTTGTAATTTGGATTGCGTTTTATCCATAGCCGATTGATTTTTATCGGATTTATCGTTTTTATCGGCAACAGAAGCGCTGGCCATGATTTACTCCCAAAATTATTTCCGAAAAAGATAATAGTTTCGGATTTTTGATTTGTTGGTCAATTGACCAATGGGTAATTGCAAGTAAGGTGCCAAAAGAAAATTCAGGCGGGGCAGAGGATTGGATTTAGATATTTTTACGGTAGATAAAAAGATAAGGCAGAATTCCAGCAAGCAAAATCATAATAATCGCGACGGTGAATCCCGATGGGCTGCGCAGCCCTGGAATAAATTCGAAATTCATGCCGAACACGCTGGCGATCAGGGTGGGCGGCAAAAACACAACAGATGCAACCGACAGAATTTTCACGGTCTTGGTTTGTTGAATATCGATCAACCCCAACGTCGCATCCAACAGAAAATTGATTTTAACATTAATCGCGTCCGCATGTTCGGTTAAAAATCGCACGTCGCGGATCAATGTTTTTATTTGCAATTGATTTTCCGGCCGTAGCCAGCTTTCGGCGGATGGGCCGACAAAGCTGAGCAATCGGGCGATTGAAACCAAACTTTCCCGCGCCATGGACACGATGTTGCCGATGCTGCCCAGGCGTTTTAAAACTTGTTGCATGTCGGGCGTATCGGGGGGCGTGGCGGTATTTTCATCGTCCTGCGGCTTGTTGGAAAAAACATCGTTGCTTAGGGTGTCTAGGCTGTGTCCGTTGGTTTCCAATACTTCGGCCAGCCGGTCGACGATGCCGCCCATCAGATGAAAAAATACATCTTCGGATTTATTTAAATTATTCGGCTGGCGCAAAAGGCGGCTGGAAAAACGGTTGAACGCCGACGGTTCGGCATATCGTACGGTCGATAAATTGTTGGGCGTTAAAATAAATGTGACCGGAGAAATCGCCGGTTTCGGCGTATCCGCGCCGACCAGCAACGATGTGGTCATCACGCAATGTCCAGAGTCGGTATAAAGCCGGCTGCTGGGTTCGATGTCGCGCATATCTTCGCGCGTCGGTACTTCGATACTCAGATGGCTTTCTAAAAAACGATCTTCGTCGGATGTCGGTTGCAACAAGTCTATCCAAAGCGTGTTTTCCGGAACAGACGCCGGGATTTGATGCTGTATAGCTTGCCAGGAATGGCCGTTGCGGATGTAGGTGAGAAGCATTATTAAATTATATACTGTTTTTAAGTATTTAGCGTAGAGGCTATGGAATATCCTTGTAAATTTTGTAATATCCTGTATCTTATACCCTTAAAGGAGACGATCCATGGTTGATAGTAATGATTGGTTTCGCAAGGATGAGCCTTCGGTTCCAGGCGGAGCGCCGCCTCGTCCGGTGACAAGTACACAACCTGCAACGCCAGCTCCTGAATCTGGTACAAAAGAAACGATCACCCTTGATAATCCAACTAGTATTTTTGGTGGTCTAGGATCTTTTGTGGCATCCCGTAGCCGATAGGCTTAGTAGCCGACAAGCCTTATAAGGCAAAATAAAAAAACGCCGGAACAATGTCCGGCGTTTTCGTTTTTACAGTTTTTATGATTAGCTGTATTTTTTGATCGTCTCGGCGACGCTGGTTTTGTAAAAACTTTCCAGCGGTTTTTTGATCGCTTCGACCAATTGCGGCGATTTAATCAAATCTTCGCCGAACAAATCTTTGATGCTTAATACCGCTGTTGGATCGCCATTGCCTTCGATCGCTTTTTGTTTCAGTGTGGCTGCCAATGGGTGACGGACGGTGAATTCCGCGCCTTTTTCATCCGATCCGCGAACCCGGCGGATCCAAGCGGCCAATCCCAAACCGCATAGTTCGACCGAACGGCCAGATTTCAATTGGTCGCGCGTGACGGCCAATAATGTATTCAGCGGCGCATCGGTTGCAACGCGTTCCAGTGTGTCTTTGATCGATGGGTTGGAAAAACGTTCGATCAAGGTTTGTTTGTATTCATCCAAGTTGATGCCAGGTACAGGACCCAAAGTCGGGGTCGATTCCTTGTCCATCAAATTGCGGGTCAGGCGGCGAATATCGGCATGCGCCATCGCTTCGTCTACATATTTCAATCCTGCCATGAATCCGATACAAGCAAGGAATAAATGGCTGGCGTTCAACAAGCGCAATTTCATCACTTCGTATGGCAATACGTCCGGCACGAATTGCGCGCCGAATTTATCCCATGCCGGGCGGCCATTGCAGAATTTGTCTTCGATCACCCATTGGCGGAACGATTCGCAAACAACCGGCCATTTGTCGGCAATTCCGTAATTCGTTTCGACCAACGCCACATCTTCGGGTTTGGTGACCGGCGTGATGCGGTCGACCATCGAATTGGGGAACGTTACGTTGGATTCGATCCAACCGGCCAGATCGCCGCCTTGCTGTTTGGCAAGGGTAATAATCGCGGATTTGGTCAAATCGCCGTTATGTTGGATATTGTCACACGACAATACGGTGAACGGTTTGGTGCCGGCGGTTTTGCGTTGCTTCAACGCTTCGACGATATAACCCAATGCTGTTTTCGGCGCGCCTGGATTTTGCACATCGAATTGCACATCAGGGTGCGAGACGTTCAATTGCTTGGTGGTTGGATCCAGGTAATAGCCGTTTTCGGTAACGGTCAACGAAACGATCCGCACCGATGGGTCGGTCAATTGCGCGAATGCTGCTTTTTGATTTTCCGGAGCATATAGATATTTTACGATCGAACCGATTACTTGGGCTGTGTCGGTTTTTCCGCTGCGTTCGACTACGGCATATAAATGATCTTGTGCGGTCAACGCGTCGCGCATTTTTTTATCGGCTTCCATCAAACCCATGCCGCAAATGCCCCAGTTTTGCCAATCGCCCGCTTGCGCGTTCATCACATCGTTGGTGTAAATCGCTTCGTGGGCACGGTGGAATCCGCCGACGCCGAAATGCACGATGCCGACTTTTATTTGGGCACGGTCATATTTTGGTGTGGAAACGCTTGCGGGCAGTAATTTCAAATTCGCGGCGCTTAGGGATGTCAATTCGCTGGGTTTTTGTTTCAATGCGGTGCTCATGTCTTTCTCCGTTGATAAAAAAAGCTGCCTAATCCTGGCAGGGATTAAGCAGCTTGTTGTCATATTAGTCAATCCAATTATTTGCCTGTATTGCCGGGTTTAACCAACGATAAGCCATAAGGCGCGATCGCGGTTTCAACCGCGGTTAACGATTGCAGCCCCTTAAGAGATCCTTGAACTTCCAAGGTTTTTAAGTTGGCTTTTACCGCTGAAACCAAACGCGGGTTGCTTCCCAAGTTGCCGAACAATTCTGTGATACCCATCACGGCATCGACCGGATTTTCACTGTTTGCGGCTTCTTTTAATTGCGCAGCCATAGGATGTTTAACTTCATGAGGCGTGCCTTGTTCATTCACGCCGCGGACATATCGGATCCAGGCTGCGATACCGGTTGCACACCAGAAAATCGAACCGCCACATTCCAATTGGCCGCGCGTTACGGCCAATAATGTATCCAACGGCGCGTCGGTCGAAATACGGTGGGTGGAATCCTTGACCGCGGTGTTTTGAAAACGGCGGATCAAAGTGTTTTTGTATTGTGTAAAATCCACGCCTGGAATCGGGGTCAGGGTAGGGGTTGCTTCCACATCCATAAAACGGCGGGTTGTGGTGGCAATGATTGGTGTATTCATCGCATCGTCGGCGTTTGGAATACCGGCGACAAATGCCAATGTGGCCATGAATAAATGGCTGGCGTTCAACAAACGCAGTTTCATGGTTTCATGCGCGCCAACATCGGCAACGAATTCGACGCCAACTTTATCCAGTGGCGGCATTGTATTGCCTCTGCTGACTTTATTTTCGATGACCCATTGCGTAAATGCTTCGGCAGGAACTGGCGAATTATCGGTAATGCCAAATTCGTTTCGCACCAATGCGCGATGTTCATCTTTGGTGCCTGGCACAATGCGATCCACCATGGAATTCGGGAAAGCAGTGCCGGATTCAATGTCGGTAATCATTTGCGCATCGTCGGCATTTGGTTTCAACTTGCGCACCATGGCCAAAACGGCTTTTTGCAGCATGTCGCCGTTATGCTGAATATTGTCGCAACAAATAATCGTCGGTTGCGGTCTGTCCAATTCCCAGCGCGTGATTAAGGTCGAAGCCAGCAATCCGATAACGGATTTCGGATCGTTCGGGTTTGCCAAATCATGCGCGATGTCGGGATGATTAAAATCCAGTTCGCCGTTTGTCAGGCAATAACCATTTTCGGTAACGGTGGTTGTGATGACTTTGGTGGATTCTTGTGCCATTGTGTTCAGCACATCTTGCAGCGCGCTTGGCGCATGCGCCACGTCCAACAAAACGCCGATTGGTTGGACGGAATTTTGGCCGCTTTCTTGGGTCAGAATGTTGTATGTGAAATCTTGACCGACCAGACCTTGGCGCACATCTTGTTTACGTAAACTGACGCCATATACGCCCCAATTTTCCCAGCCTTCGACGCCTTCGCGCGCCAAACGGTCAAAATATTCAAATTGGTGGGCCCGGGCAAAATTGCCTACGCCTAAATGAACTACACCTGGCTTAAGTTGGGAACGATCATACGTAACTGGAATAGCGGCCATAAACTTCTCCTGAATGTTTCTTTAAAGGTAAGCATTGGTTGCAGTATATGAGTTTGCCGCCCAGAGTCAAGCGCGTTTCATGCGTTAAATAGCCCTGTATTTTATGTTAAATACCGGCTTTAAACATTATTTGTTTTGTGGCTTAAATAGCCCGAAAAAACAAACCTAGTTTGTTTTTGCAAAAGGACCTGAATGTACAATGATTTGGTTTTGTTTTTATCGTTCGTTGGTGCGCAGTAACATTGCCTTTTGCGCACGCGCTAAATCGCCTTTGGTAATAACCAAATGCAATCCATCGTGTTCCGGCATAACCCCATCCACAATAATGTGACGCATCGCCCTGATGAATTCGCCATGTCTGCGCACAGCCATGGTTTGGGTTGGATTCATAGTCACTGGTGTCGGGCAGCGATGTGCAGGGGCATCACCCGTAATGATCATGTTTACATTGCGGTTGGAACCTAAATCCTGGTTGCCGCCAACGCAAATATTCAACATATTGTCTGGCGGCATGATGGCGGCGATTTGATTCATCATCGGATTTTCCGCGGCATTGTCGCCGGCGCCGATAACAAAAAATTCTTTTGGATCTTTGCCTTTCATGGCATGTTCCAGAATTCGGGCAGTGGCTGGGGCTTTGTCAATTCCGGTTGGGACATTATCGATATATCCCATGCGCTTGCCATGCTGATCCACGGTGCGGCCTTTGAATGTAACAATTCCGTTGCCGCCCATTTTTGTGCAAACAATCGCGGTTTGATCGCGCAGATATTGCCATGTCAACGGGCCATGTTCGGTGATGACCACGGCCGATGAATGTTCGCGCGCTTCGACGACCAAATATTTTCCTGCCAATTCCGCCATGCCAGGTTGGGCGGCAATGTGGTTTACAACGGCATCGGCCAATCGGCGGCTTATATCCATGCCTCTTTTGAAGGCATCGGAGTCTATCGGTTGCTTTGTTTCAGGATGAATTTTAGGAATAATCAATTCGCCGCAACGAAGATCGGGGAATTGACCGTTTGTGCTGTAATGAATCTCGCTTCCGGTGTTGTGAGCGATAGTGATAGGAGGCATAAAACGTTTGGTGTTTGGATTTGGCGCTGATGCAACTTGGCCAATAATGTCGCGGACTTGGACATATCCGCGTCCTGTGCAGAAAGACCCATATCCGACGTTAAAAATATCGCATAGTGAGTCAAAGGTATGTCTGTTTAAATATAGTCCAGAAAAATGTCCGCGCGGTTTTGATCCCAATGTCAGGTCGATATCATAAATACAAATGATATTTCGAGGACCGCCACCATGTTTAACGAAGTCGAATAATCTTTGTGCCGCATCGACTTCGGTCAATAAATCGCCGCGCTCTTTGGCCAAAATAACAGTGGGTTTGGAACCATTCGATTCCAGTGGTTGTGATGGGCCAAAAGTGGCAGTAATTCCATTGGCGGCAAGTACTTGCGTCATTCAAAAAACCCTCTGTTAACTAATTGTTACAGTTGCGCGTGACCGTATCTCTTTTGGTATGCTTAAGTCAATTAACTTTTGCGGCCAGGATAACTTAATCGTGCACTGCACAAATAAACTCATTGTAATTACAGTAAAAAACGTTATTTTTAACGATTATTGCAAAAGAAAGGCAGGTTTTGTTATGTACTTAGGGATTGATGTGGGCACGTCCGGCGTTAAGGCCGTTTTGATGGATGATACCAATCAGGTCATCGAACAAGAATCTGCGGAATTGGAAGTAAGCCGTCCGCAACCTTTGTGGTCGGAACAAGATCCGGAACATTGGTGGCAAGCCACGGTCAAAGCAATCGAAGGTTTGCGTCAAAAACGCGCCAAGGAATTTGGGGCTGTGAAATCTATCGGTCTTGCGGGGCAAATGCATGGCGCGACATTGTTGGATAAATCCGGGCAAGTTATCCGTCCCGCGATTTTATGGAACGACGGCAGATCCGGCGAACAATGCAAAGAATTGGAAAACCGCGTAAAGAATTTCCGTACCATCAGCGGTAATTTGGCGATGCCAGGATTCACCGCGCCGAAATTATTGTGGGTTGAACAGAACGAACCGAACAATTTCAAACGCATCGCCAAAGTGTTATTGCCAAAAGATTATATCCGCTGGCGACTGTGCGGCGAATATGCATCCGACATGTCGGATTCCGCCGGAACATGCTGGCTGGATGTCGGCAAACGCAAATGGTCGCCGGAAATTTTGGCCGCGACCAATTTAACCGAAGATCATATGCCGAAATTATACGAAGGCACTGAGGTGACCGGATATTTGCGTTCGGATCTGGCGTCGCAATGGGGTTTACCGAACAAGGTCGTCATTGCCGGCGGCGCGGGCGATAATGCCGGCGGCGCGCTTGGTGTTGGCGTAACTGTGCCAGGCCGCGCATTTTTATCGCTGGGCACGTCGGGTGTTTTGTTCGTCGCCAACGATGCGTTCCGCCC
>CAYWJR010000047.1:0-10864 GCA_964458615.1 uncultured Alphaproteobacteria bacterium | reverse complement strand
GCAAGGCATTGGAAAAATTCGTGCAAACATTGCCCGGCACATTGGAAGTGCGCGAAAAATTGGAACAATTGCGCGCCCTGGAATTGGGATTGCGTATCGATGTCGCCCAAGTCACCGAGGCGCCAATAACAGTGGACACGCCGGAAGATTTGGAATCGGCGCGGATTTTGATCCGCTGATTTGCCTTTAAACCCTGAAAAACAAAGACTTTGGCAAATAGCGGCCGATGACGGTTTTGACCCAACTTCGATGCTGACAATCTTGAAATCGATGCTATATATGGTGGTGGAAAATCCACCCGGACGACGGCGTCGCTAACCCGGCCAGGGCCGAAAGGCAGCAACCGTAACGAATTTGCCTCGGGTCGCGGTGGGTTTTCCACCTTTAATCCAACGGCCGGGCACCATGAGTTTATTTCCAGAAACCGACAATCCATCCGAATACCGCGTTCTGGCGCGAAAATACCGCCCTAAAACATTCGACGAATTGATTGGCCAAGAAATTCTGGTCAAAACATTATCCAACGCCATTCAAACCGGCCGGATTGCCCATGCTTTTATCCTGACCGGCGTGCGCGGGATCGGCAAAACCACAACCGCCCGCATCATCGCGCGCGCGTTGAATTGCACCGGCGAAGACGGCAATTCCGGCCCTACAATCACCCCATGCGGCAAATGCGACAATTGCACGGCAATCGCCGCCGACCGGCATATCGATGTCCTGGAAATGGACGCCGCATCCAGAACCGGCGTCGACGATATTCGCGAAATTATCGATGGCGTCCGGTACCGTCCGACATCGGGACGATTTAAAATATACATCATCGACGAAGTTCATATGTTGTCGAAAAACGCGTTCAATGCGTTGTTGAAAACATTGGAAGAACCGCCGGAATCGGTAAAATTCATATTCGCGACCACCGAAATCAACAAAGTTCCGGTCACGGTATTGTCGCGTTGCCAACGGTTCGATTTGCGGCGTTTGGACGCGGATGGATTGGCGAAACATTTGCAGAATATATCGGCCAAGGAAAATTACGCCCTGGATGATGATGCCGCGCGATTATTGGCACAAGCCGCCGACGGATCGGTGCGCGACGGATTATCGTTGCTGGATCAAGCGATGGCGCACAGCGCAGGCACAATCGCCGCGGATGGCGTGCGCAATATGCTGGGGCTTGCGGATAACAGCCAGATATACGAATTGCTGGATTTGGTTTTGGACGCCAAAACGGCGGACGCGCTGCAATTGTGCGAAAAATTACATAATGCCGGCGCCGACGCATTGATGATTGCTCAGGATCTGTTGCGGGCGGCGCATGCCGTCACCCGCAACAAAGTTCCGGTCACGGTATTGTCGCGTTGCCAACGGTTCGATTTGCGGCGTTTGGACGCGGATGGATTGGCGAAACATTTGCAGAATATATCGGCCAAGGAAAATTACGCCCTGGATGATGATGCCGCGCGATTATTGGCACAAGCCGCCGACGGATCGGTGCGCGACGGATTATCGTTGCTGGATCAAGCGATGGCGCACAGCGCAGGCACAATCGCCGCGGATGGCGTGCGCAATATGCTGGGGCTTGCGGATAACAGCCAGATATACGAATTGCTGGATTTGGTTTTGGACGCCAAAACGGCGGACGCGCTGCAATTGTGCGAAAAATTACATAATGCCGGCGCCGACGCATTGATGATTGCTCAGGATCTGTTGCGGGCGGCGCATGCCGTCACCCGGTTCAAGGTGGCCGGGCACAACGATTTGCTGTCATCCGACACCGAACGGCAAAAGCGCCAGACCATCGCCGATCAAATCGGCATTCCGGTTTTATCGCGCGTTTGGCAAATGTTATTAAAAGGCATCGCCGAAATTCAAATCGCGCCGCACCCGGCGATTGCGTTGGAAATGGTTTTAATCCGTTTATGTTACGCCGCCGAATTGCCGAACATCGCGCAAATCGTCGAATCCATGCCGCAAGGCGGCGCCATCAATCCGCCGCCACAACAGCCCGCGATGACGCAGCCTGCGAATATATCGAACAATACCGCGCCACACCGCGCACAAACCGCACCACAAGGCGGGTACGCCGCAACCAGCGCGGTTGCAACCGACCGCAATCTGGCGTTAGCGCCGAATATCAACGCCGCGCCGGAATCTTTGTTGCACAGCTATCGCGATTTGGTGAATTTGTTCGCCGACAAAAAAGAAATATTGCTGTACCACGATTTGTATCAAAACAGCCATTTGGTCGAATTCGCGGACGGCAAAATCGAAATACGCATCGGCGACAAGGTGCGCCAGCCGAATTTCGTCAATCAGGTTGGAAAATTATTGTCCGAATGGACAGGAAAACGTTGGATGGTTTTGGTATCGCAAAAACCGGGGCAAGCCACGTTGCAACAACAAGATCAAATAAAACATCAAGAAATGCTGCATCTGGTGGGGCAACATCCTGCCGTTCAGGCGGCGATTTTGGCATTTCCCGGCGCGAAAGTCGTTAATGTCAAAGAACGCGTTCAACCCGCGGATTCGGCCGCAGATGCGGATGAAAATATGAAATCAACCGACATTATCGAAGAGGATATGGTGTTATCATGAATATCGCCGGAATGATCAAACAAGCCCAAGAAGTGCAAAATAAAATTCAGGCGCTGCAAACGCGCATGGTCGACGTCGAAACCGAAGGCACATCCGGCGGCGGATCCGTAAAGGTAATTTTAAACGGCAAGGGCGAATGCCGCCGCATCACCATCGATCCGTCTCTTATATCGGGCGGCGATGTCGGCATGATCGAAGATATGATCGTCGCCGCGCACAACGACGCCAAGGCGCGCGTTGAAAAAACCCTGGCCGAAGAAATGTCGAAAATCACCGGCGGGTTGAATTTGCCGCCAGGATTCAAATTGCCGTTTTAATAGAACCAAAATCAATCCCCGGATCCTGGAACAACCGCTCGATTATGCGGCGTTGCCATTTTCCACATAATTTCAAACTGACGCTTGTATGTTTCAGCAATAGAAGGATTCCGAATCCACAACGCCTGAGCGGGCTTACGCCAATTGATTAAAATTAACCGGTCCGCATATGTAAACCAGAATATATTGCCAATAACATCCCGCGGCAGAAATCTGTAATATTGCGTGTTGTACATTATTTTTTGCGAATGCGGGCTAATGAACCGCTGGCGAATTTTATGTTTTACAATATGTTCGATATAAGCGCGGTCTTGATCGCTGGAGTATTTGCGAAAATTTAATTCATCGATCCCGATCCCGCAAACTTCGTCAGGCGGAAATAAATTTTCTTCAATATCACGGGTAATATCGTCAATAAAATATTTGCCGCTATATTTATGAAACTCGAACGGCTCGCCGCGCAACCGCACGCCGGGGCCTTCGATAAATTCGACGCCCGCTTGTTCCAATGCGTGGCGCAGCCGCTGCAATGTTTGCGGACGTGACTTTACCGCCCCTCGTTCTAAATTCGCCAGTGCGGGCAGAGATAACCCCGCTTGACGCGCGAGCGTTTTCTGGCTCCACCCCAACAGGGTTCGAGCCGCTTTTAGCTGATGCAGATCTGATTGCATGATATATTTATATATTACTAATATTGAATATTAATATATAAAAAATATATTTTTTGCATTTTTTCTTTAGAAATGATGTATTTCAATCTTATAATGCGAGATTATATCCCCAACAAACACGGGGGTATTAATATGAACAAAATAAAAAATTTTCATAACTGGCTAACAACGATTATTTTGGCGTCGGTAGTTTTATGGGCTTTGTTTGGATCAAATTCCGGCAGTCAAGATACAAAAGAAAAAATCCAAACTATATCAGAGCGAGTTACTAAAACCGGCACATTGCGTTGCGGGTATATTCAGTGGCCGGAATTTTTTATGAAAGAGCCTGGCCAAGACAAATTTTCCGGCTTTACGTATGAAATTACGGAATCTTTGGCATCTCAATTAGGATTGAAGTTAATCTGGCAAGAAGAAGTGTTTTTTGGCCAAGAGGCGGCCGTTCTAGCAAGTGGCAGGGTAGACGCGATTTGTGGCGCGAACGGACCCTTAAACCCGGCAAGCGCGAAATTAATAGATTTTTCTGATCCATTATTTTATTTTCCGGTATATCTCTACGCACCGGCTGAAAAAGCATCGCTAATTTCGCCAGAAGCAATTGCCAGTGACAGCTTTAAAATAAGCGTTATGGACGGCGATGTGTCGCAAAATTTAGCCATAGAAAAGTTCCCAAATGCCAAACAGTGGCAGATTCCGAACAGCGCCCAGCCAGTACAATTAATCATGGATGTGTTGACCGGAAAGGCCGACGCAACCATCTTGGATCCAATTACAGCAATATATTTTAACCGGGAAAATGATCAAAAAATCATCGCTCTTTCCGAGCAGCCTCTAACGGCCTATGCCATTACATTCAGCGTCCGGCCAGGCGAAACGGAGCTGATTCGATGGCTAAATACTGGCCTTGCGGCAATGAGAAACAGCGGATTAAGCGAAAAAATAATTCGCAAATACGCGCCCAATCCCAAAGATATTATTACTCTGCCAAAGCCTTATTAGCGCTGATTATGTCCGCACAAGTCACAAAGCGTATCATTTTACTCTTTACGCTTTGTGATCTGCGGTTTACTGTTTGTTCATGCAATCCGCGGAACTTGAAAAACTGATTTCTATTCTGGCCAAACTGCCTGGGCTTGGGCCGCGTTCGGCCAGGCGGGCGGTTTTGCATTTGCTGAAGAAAAAAGAAACGGTTTTATTCCCACTGATCGAAAGCATGCGCGACGCCGCGCAAAAAATCTGCAATTGTAAGATTTGCGGCAACATCGACACAATCGACCCATGCAGCCTGTGCCAAGATTCGCGCCGGGATCAAGGCACGATTTGCGTTGTCGAAGAAGTCGCCGATTTATGGGCGATTGAACGCGCGCACGCGCATCAGGGCATTTATCACATTCTGGGCGGTACATTATCCGCGCTGGATGGGATCGGCCCCGATGATTTGAATTTAAAATCCCTGATCGAACGGGTTGAAAACGGCAATATCCGCGAAATCATCCTGGCCACCAACGCCACCGTCGCGGGGCAAACCACCGCGCATTACCTGACCGACCGGTTACAAGGATTCAACGTTAAAATATCGCGTTTGGCGTATGGCGTTCCGATGGGCGGCGAGTTGGATTATTTAGACGAAGGCACATTGACAACCGCGCTGGCCGCGCGCAGGCCGTTTTAACAAAGGTTTATTGTTGCGCCACGACAAGCAGGGCGTTGGATTGCGATCCTTTGACCACAACCACGGTGTTTTCCGGGCAATCCTGTCCCATCACCACCCAGCTGGAATCGCCGATTTGCGCCCGCCCGCGGCCATTGACAATCGGTTCGGTGACTATGGCTATTTTGCCGATCAATTGTTCGGCGCGCTTATTCAACGCGGGATCGCCGGCAATATTCGGATAATGTTTCAAATATATTTTCCAGCCATAGGCGAATAAAAAAGTCAAAACGCCAAAGGCGGCAAGCCGCCACACAAATCCAACATCGGGAATGACATAAGAAACGATACCGACCGTCAGCGCGGCAAGACCCGGCCACAAAAAGAAAAACGTCGGCGATACGACTTCGATCATTATCAATGCCGCCGCCAACGTAAACCAGGCCCAATGAAATTCAAACATTACCGCGAACCGCCGTTAGCTTTTGAATAAATTTTCCCGCACCACCGCGCCGCCGGAATCTTGGTTGGCCGCTTGTTGTTGCAGGGAATTTTTGAATATCTCGGCGATGCCGCCGACCGCGCCGATCACGCCGCTGGCTTCCAATGGCATAAACACAACTTTTTGGTTGTTGGCGCTGGCCATAGACGCCAAAGCGTCGATATATTTTTGTGCGACGAAGTAATTGATCGCGTGCACCGAACCGCGATTGATCGCTTCGGATACCGACATGGTTGCATGGGCTTCGGCGTCGGCGGCGCGTTCACGCGCCTCGGCGTCGCGGAAAGCGGCTTCTTTGCGGCCTTCTGCCGATAAAATCGCGGCTTGTTTTTCGCCTTCTGCTTTTAAAATATCGGCTTGGCGCTGGCCTTCGGCATCCAGAACCTGGGCGCGTTTATCGCGTTCCGCCTTCATTTGACGCGCCATCGCATCGACCAAATCGCGCGGCGGCGAAATATCCTTGATTTCGATGCGGGTGATTTTAACGCCCCATGGCGACGTCGCCTCGTCCACAACGCGCATCAATTGCACATTGATCCGGTCGCGTTGCGACAATAATTCGTCCAAATCCATCGAACCCATAACGGTGCGGGTGTTGGTCATAACCAAATTTAAAATCGCATTGGCCAAATCGCTGACTTCGTACGCGGCCTTTGCGGCGTCCAGAACCTGGAAAAATACGACGCCGTCGGCCTTGACCATCGCGTTATCTTTGGTAATGACTTCTTGTTCTGGAACATCCAAAACCGTTTCCATCATGCTGATTTTCGCGCCGACCCGGTCGATGAATGGCGCAATAAAATTCAATCCCGGTTCCAATGTGCGGATATAACGGCCAAACCGTTCGACGGTGAATTGGCGGCCTTGCGGCACCGGTTTTACGCTGGCGTAAACGAACACCATTGTCAAAGCGACAAAAACGAGAACGAAAATAAATGCTTCCATGAAAGAATCCTTTTAGCGCTGAATTTGAATTTTAAGTATAGCTTGGTTTCAACCGCCGGTCGATAGAGATAAAGGATAAATAATCGCAACAAAACACGATCGGTTACCCATATTATTTATTCAACAACCTTTAAAACCTGAATTTTTTCCGTCGATTCGTCTGGCACCGCCGAATCTATGTCGATGATTTTACCGCCCCGGCGCGAGATTTTATCGACGCTGGTGCCCATCTGGCGCAACACTTCTTCGGTTTGACCGAAATGGCCTTGCAGTTTTGTCATACGTTCCGCAAGCCGCGCGACGTCATCCAATAATGCGGCGACTTCTTTTTGAATGGCGCCCGCTTGTTCGCGCATTTTGGTATCACGCATGATCGCCCGCACCGTGTTCAGCGTTGCCATCATCGTGGTCGGCGATACGATCCAAACGCGTTTCGTATAGGAATATTCCAGCAAATCTTCGAAATTGGTATGAAGTTCGGCAAACACCGATTCGGACGGAATGAACATCAACGCCGAATCCGCGGTTTGCCCGGCGACGATGTATTTTTGCGCAATATCGTCGATTTTGCGGCGCACATGGGTTGTGAAATTTTTCTGCGCCGCTTTCAATGACACATCATCCGCCGAAGCGCGGATTGCGCGCCACGCATCAAGCGGGAATTTGGCGTCGATGGCGATCGAACCGGGCGGATACGGCAAATGCAATAAAAAATCCACCCGCGTTCCATTCGAAAGCACATGTTGCGTTGTAAAGGCGGATGCGGGCAAAACCGATTCCAGCAAATTTTGCAATTGGATTTCGCCGAACACGCCGCGCGTGTAATTGTGCGACAATACATCTTGCAATCCAACCACTTGGCCGGACAATTGGGTGATTTTTTCCTGCGCCGCGTCGAACACGGCCATGCGGGTTTTTAAATCAGTCAGCCGGTCTTCGATATTTTTACTGATATTGCGTTCCTGGCCTTGCAATTGTTCCGATAAAATCGACTGCAACTGCGTTTGCTGCTGGCTTAGGATATTGATGCGGCCTGCGATGTCGGATGCCGATTTTTGCCCGCGCAAAACCGCCCAAAACACCGCGCCTGCGGCCAAAACCAATATAATCGCCAGTGGATTCGTGAATATTTGCGTTATTTCCGCCGTCATGATTGCAAGCCACCTATTTTCCGATTATATACCATGAATCATGAGCTTGCTGCCAATCTTAATTATTCCCGATCCGGTATTGCGCCAAAAGGCCGCGCCGGTTAACGCCATTACGGCGGAAACATTGCGTTTGCTGGAAAACATGCTGGAAACCATGTATCACGCCCCCGGCATCGGCCTTGCGGCGCCGCAAATCGGCGTTTTGCAACGTCTGGCAGTTGTGGATTTGGGGGAACGCGGCGGCGCCGAAGACGGGATCATTTCCGATCCGTTGAAATTGATCAATCCCGAAATTATCTGGCGGTCCGAGGATGCCAATATTTACGAAGAAGGATGTTTGTCGATTCCAGGCATATCCGCTGAAATCACCCGGCCAAAAAAAGTGCGGGTGCGGTACACCGACACAAAAGGCAAGACCCAAGAATTGGACGCGGATGGGTTGCTGGCGACCTGTATCCAGCATGAAATAGACCATTTGGACGGCGTTTTATTTATCGATTATCTATCGAAATTGAAACGCGATTCTATCGTCCGCAAAATGACAAAATTGAAACGCGAATTGTCGGCGGCAGCGCATAATCCCAAGCACGATTTATAAGGCAACATGGCACGGATCGCATTTATGGGCACACCGGAATTCGCCAAATCCGCCTTGCAGGCGATGGTGAATAACGGGTTCAAACCGGTTGTGGTTTACACGCAACCGCCCCGCCCCGCCGGACGCGGCCAGCAATTGCAAAAATCGCCCGTGCATATTTACGCTGAAACGCAACATATTCCGGTGCTGCATCCGCAAAATTTCAAATCGCCGGAATCACAGGCCGAATTTAAAAATCATGGCTTGGATCTGGCGGTGGTTGCGGCGTATGGATTGTTATTGCCGCAGACGATATTGGACGCGCCCAAATTGGGTTGTATCAATATTCACGCGTCACTGCTGCCCCGTTGGCGCGGCGCGGCGCCGATCCAGCGCGCGATTTTGGCCGGCGATACGGAAACCGGGATTTGTTTGATGCAAATGGATGCGGGATTGGACACTGGCGCGGTATTCAGCCGCGATACATTGCGGATCAGTTCTATGAACGCCGGGGAATTGCATGACGCAATGGCGGATTTGGGCGCGAAAATGATCGTGCGCGATCTGCCGGGAATTTTGAATCGATCCATACCGGCATTGCCGCAAAGCGAAATCGGCGTTACCTATGCCAAAAAAATTGCCAAAGACGAGGCACGAATCGATTGGAACAATTCCGCCGCGCATATCGAACGGCAAGTGCGCGCGTTCAACCCGTTTCCCGGCGCGTATTTCGAATATAATGGCGAGCGTATTAAAATTTTGTCCGCATCCATCCATTCGTTACGCGGCGATACGCCTGGAACCGTAATCGGCGACGATCTGAATATCGCAACCGCAGACGGTATTTTATGCCCGCTGATATTGCAACGAGCCGGAAAATCGGCGATGGAAAAAACCGAATTTCTGCGCGGAATAAAAATTCCAGCCAATACAAAATTGACATAACATGCCGCGTTATAAATTAACCATAGAATATGACGGAACCAATTTTGTCGGGTGGCAACGGCAGAATAACGGCGTTTCGGTTCAAGAATGCGTCGAAGACGCCATTTTCAAATTTTGCCAGGAACGCGTTTCGATCACCGCCGCCGGGCGCACCGATTCGGGCGTGCACGCATTGGGGCAAGTGGCGCATTTCGATACCGCGCGCACCGATTTGGATTGCTTTAAAATTTCAGAGGCGCTGAATTTCCATCTGCAACCCCACCGCATCGCCATTTTATCGGCGGAAAAAGTGGATGAAAATTTCCATGCGCGTTTTTCCGCAATCGAACGGTCATACCGGTACCGGATCGTGAACCGCAGAACGCCGTTAACGGTGGATTTTGGACGTGCCTGGCATATCGTTCCCCAGCTGGATCATGAATCGATGCATACGGCGGCGCAAAATCTGGTCGGCGCGTTCGATTTCACCAGTTTCCGCGATTCGCGTTGCCAGGCGAAATCGCCGATTCGAACCATTCATGAAATCAACGTCACGCGCCAAGACGATAATGTTTTTCTGTTCGTACGCGCCCCATCGTTTTTACATCACATGGTGCGGATTATCACGGGATCGTTGGCGCATGTCGGCCAGGGCAAATGGACCGCGCAGGATTTTATTAGCGCCCGCGACGCGAAAGACCGGAAATATGGCGGGCCGACCGCCCCGCCAGACGGGCTGTATTTTCTGAAAGTCGAATACTAGCCTGCCGCGCCGCCTCAATCGTTTTTTGCAGATGTGGCATAATATGTTCCCTGTTCATCGCCCGCAATGCAATTATCAATAACTTTTCAGGATCTTTTTCCGCACTCGCCGCACTTAATATACACGATATATCAATTTGTCCCGATGCGGTTTCAACCGCAAGATCGGTCAAACCCTGGCAAAATGCCGCCCACCCCAAAACCGAATCCGGATCCAATGTGCCGTAATGCGCGCGATATTCCACCGAACGATAATCGCCGCCGCGGAATAAAATAGCCGGTTTTTTCTGATTGGTAGTGAAGAACCATTCCAGCGTTTTTTCATCCATCAACGATAATATGCCGTATGCGGATTTTAAATCCGGGCTGCAATCGCGATCCGTGAAATATTGCACAAGCCGCCTGGAATAACGTTCGCGATATTCGCGCGGCACCATCCATAATTCAATGGCCGGATCGAATGCCATATAAAGCGCGGTTAGATTTTTTTTAACCTGCAAACGCAATCTTTCGTCCGGCCATACATCGTGCAAATCCATGTGAATTTGGAAATCGCATGTTTGATTGATGCGCGCGCCGGATTTTTCCAATGCAATCATCGATCCGCCCAAAGCAGACCACCCGGAATCGCCGCGCAAAATCGGCGATCCGATTTCGAAACTGGCATCGCCGGGCATGCCAGGATCCGGGGCGACGGTTAAATCTTTCATGATTTGCCAATAATCGAACCGGTTTCCAGATGGTGGATTACGCTTGCCAAATCCGC
>CAYWJR010000046.1:0-10914 GCA_964458615.1 uncultured Alphaproteobacteria bacterium | reverse complement strand
TAACGTGCGCGGCTGTGTCCCGTTCAGAATGGATTCGATAATATCCGGCGCAAGGCAGGTCAAGGTCATAAGGCGCAGAATATGCTAAAATGATAAACGGTTTTCTGGCTGGTGTGGATCATGGCGTTCCCTTTCTTGTTGCTACCCCACACACGCTTCCTTCGCCGCAAAGATCAAGTCCAGAAATCGCATTGCCCGCAGGAATCGGCAATGGTATAGTCGATCAAATTTAACACAGGTTAATTTTCACTCGGAAATGGCTACCGTAACTCCAGTCACTTCCCATCCTCCAGCCTTCGCCATAAAAATCAAACATAATTGAATGCTGCCGCGCCGAAGTTCTATAAAAACGCAGGCGGGTTGCTGGCACAGACGGTTGCATTATTTGGTGAAATCGGATCTGAATTCTGTTAGCCTGCCGGTCTTGCGTTTCAATTTCATCCGTTTCCTGTAAAATCTGATTTCATGAATCCTTTTAACCCATCGCACATTGCCAACGACAATGGCCGCCGGAAAAGCATCGTCAAATTGCTGGACGATTTATTGCAAGATACGCAAGGCGAGTATATCACCATTGGCCAATTGATCGATACGTTGGGTACGCGCGGTTACGGGCTTTTGATTTTGATTTTGGATTTGCCTAATTTAATCCCGTTGCCGTTGCCCGGATTATCGACGATATTCGGGGTTCCGATGGCGTTGATCGGGTTGCAGATGTTGTTGGGCATACGGCGTCCATGGGTTCCAAAAAAAATCGGCGAGCGTAAAATCGCACGCGACAATTTTATCAAAATGTTCGCCAAGGCACGGCCGATTTTAGAAAAAATCGAACGGGTTCTGCGCCCACGGTTGGCATTTTTATCCGGCAATTGGACGCGTCACGCCATCGGGCTTGCGATTTTGATTATGGCCGGGGTAATGGCGTTGCCGATCCCGCTGGGTAATTTTGTTTTGGCCGTGCCGATCGGATTGATCGCATTGGGCATGATCGAACGGGACGGATTGTTTGTCATCGCCGGATTGTTCGGCGGCGCGTTCGCATTGGGATTCAACCTGGCGATCGTCATGCTGGGCATCGAAGGCGTATTGCGCGTTTTTTCTTAATCGTCCAATTTTAATGCGGCGATAAAGGCGGTTTGTGGGATTTCCACGTTACCCACCTGGCGCATGCGTTTTTTGCCTTCTTTTTGTTTTTCCAACAATTTCTTTTTGCGGCTTATGTCGCCGCCGTAACAACGCCACAAAACGTCCTTGCGCATCGCGGAAATGGTTTCCCGCGCGATCACCTTGCCGCCGATTGCCGCCTGGATCGCGACCTGGAACATTTGGCGTGGAATCAAATCTTTTAATTTTTCGCACAAAACCCGGCCGCGTTTTTCGGCGCGGGCGCGGTGCACGATGATCGCCAACGCATCCACCGGTTCGGTGTTCACCAATATCGACATTTTCACCAAATCTTCTTGTTTGTAATCTTCGATTTGGTAATCGAAACTGGCGTAACCGCGCGATATGGATTTCAGGCGGTCATAAAAATCGAACACAACTTCGTTCAACGGCAATTTGTAAACCGCCATCGCGCGCGGCCCGACATAGGTTAAATCCACCTGGCTGCCGCGCCGGTCATTGCAAAGTTGCAAAATAGAACCCAAATATTCGTCCGGCGTCATAATCGTCGCCTTGATCCACGGTTCTTCGATTTTTTCCAAATGCGTTGGATCGGGATAATCGGCCGGATTATGCAATTCTTTCATCGTGCCGTCGGTCATGTAAATTTTATAAATAACCGATGGCGCGGTGGTAATCAGATTCAAATTGAATTCGCGTTCCAAACGTTCTTGGATAATTTCCAAATGCAGCAATCCCAAAAACCCGCAACGGAACCCGAACCCAAGCGCCTGCGAAGTTTCCTGTTCATAATGAAAACTGGCGTCATTCAGGCGCAATTTCGCCAAAGAGTCGCGCAATTTTTCAAAATCGGACGCATCGACCGGATATAATCCGCACCATACAACCGGAATGCTGGGTTTAAATCCGGGCAACGGTTCCGGCGTTGGATTTTTATCGTCGGTGATGGTATCGCCGATTTTGGTATCGGAAATGGTTTTGATTCCGGCGGTCAAAAATCCGACCTCGCCCGGATAAAGGGCGTCTTTTTCAATGCTTTTCGGCGTGAATACGCCAACCCGGTCGATAACGTGCGCGGAATCGTTCGACATAAAACGGATTTTTTGATTTTTGCGCAAAACGCCTTCGCGCACGCGCACCAATGTAACGACGCCCCAATATGGATCATACCAGGAATCGATCAACATCGCCTTTAATGGCGCGTTGATGTCGCCCTTTGGCGGCGGCAGGCGTTTTACAATCGCCTCCAGGGTTTCTTTGATCCCGATTCCGGCCTTTGCGGAAATCGGCACCGCATCCGATGCATCGATACCGATAATATCTTCGATTTGCGTCTTTACGCGTTCGACATCGGCGGCGGGCAAATCGATTTTATTGACCACGGGAATAATTTCATGTCCGGCATCGATGGCTTGATAGACGTTGGCCAATGTTTGCGCTTCGACACCTTGGGTGGAATCGACGACCAATAACGATCCTTCGCATGCCGCCAAACAACGCGATACTTCGTATGCGAAATCGACATGTCCCGGCGTGTCCATCAAATTCAATTGATATGTTTCGCCATCATCGGCCTTGTAATTCAAACGCACGGTTTGCGCCTTGATGGTGATACCGCGTTCGCGTTCGATGTCCATATTGTCCAAAACCTGATCGGACATTTCGCGGTCGGTCAAGCCGCCGCAATGCTGGATCAACCGGTCGGCCAGGGTGGATTTGCCATGATCGATATGGGCGATGATGGAGAAATTTCTAATTTTCGATAAATCGTGCGTCATGGCGTTGTTTTTAGCTTATTTTACAATGGAATACAAATATTCATGTTGCAGCGAAATTGGATTTAAATTCGGGTAAATCTTGGCATTTTCAATCAATCTTTCGCGCCGTAACCCCAATTTTTCCATTACCCTGCCGGATGCGGGGTTATCGGCATGATGCACCGCCCAGATCCGTTTGATTTGCGGCAATTCGCGGCACCATTCGATGATCGGCTGGCCCGCCTCGGTCATATATCCCCTGCCCCAAAATTCCGGCATTAACAAATAACCAAAATCGGCATTATCGCCGTGCATGCGGATGCCAAACGATCCAATCAGCCCCGGGTTATTTTTTTCCATAATTATCCAGGTATATTCATCGCCCGTATTCCAGGCATTTGCGGCATAACGCACGAATTTTTCCGTATCCGACGGGATGCCGTATTTCCAGCTCATATATTTTGCGACCACCGCGCTGCTACCCCACTTGGCGTAAATTTCCGGAATATCTGCGACCGCAATAGGCCGCAAAGATAATCGTTCGGTTTCAATCAAGCGTGGCGGATGGGGCATTTTTAACTGCGCAATTGCGCGCCGGTTGCCGCGCAAACCGCATCGACGATTTTTTTGGCCACAGATTCAATTTCCGCATCGGTCAATGTTTTATCGGCGGGTTGCAAGGTGACGGAAATCGCTAGCGATTTTTTTCCATCCACCACACCCTTGCCGATAAATTGATCGAACACCGTGATATCGGCGATCAAATTCTTATCCGCCTCGCGCGCGGCCTTGATAATCGCATCGACCATCACCGATTGATCGACCAGAAACGCGAAATCGCGGGAAACCGCTTGGAATTGCGATAATTTCAATAATGTCCGCGCCTTGGTTCCTTTGGATTTTGGCGCCGGGATATTACCCAAGAATATTTCGGCGGCCACGACCGGCAATTTAATATCGTAATGCGCCAGAATGCTTGGATGCAACACACCAAATTGCGCCAACACGTTGGGGCCGAATTTAATCACTCCCGATTGGCCGGGATGATACCATTCGGGTGCATTGGCGGTTATTTGCGCCTTGGCCGCATCAACGCCCAATTCCGCCAATAACGATAACGCATCGGATTTTGCATCGAATGCATTCACGTTGCGGGTTTTTTCTTGCCAATGGCGCGGTGTCGCGCCGCTGCGGATGGCGGCGGCCACAATTTGCTGACCATCAGCCTGTGTCGATTTATATTGCCCGCCAACTTCAAACAATCCCAAATCCGGATTGCTGCGGTCGGCGTTGGATTTCACCATTTGCAATAACGATGGCAAAATGCTTGGGCGCATATGGTTTAAATCCGACGCGATCGGATTTTTTAACGTCAATTCGGATTTTACGCCGCCAAATAATGCGGCTTGTTCTTGCGATACGAAGGCGAACGATACGGATTCCAACAATCCTTTTGCCGCCAATGCGCGGCGCGCCAGCGAGATTCTTTTTTGCGCCGGGCTTAATGCCTGGCCAACTTCGATTTTGCCCATCGGCAATGATGCGGCTGGGATATTATCGAACCCGATTAAACGAATGATTTCTTCGACAATATCGGCCTCGCCATGCACATCGCCGCGCCAGGATGGCGGGGTGATTTGCCAGGCATCTTTGCCGCTGTCGGAGACATGGAAACCCAATTTCGCCAGAATATCTTGCGCCTGCGCATTGGGCAAATCCGCGCCGCCCAGCAATTTTACGCGCGATGGGCGGAATGTAATTTGGCGCTTATATTCCGGGGTTTTACCCGTGACAACCGCCTCGCCGGCCCTGCCGCCGCACAAATCCAAAATCATTTGCGTCGCCAGATCCAAAGACGATTTTACAAATTCCGGATCGACGCCGCGTTCAAACCGGTACCGCGCATCGGTAATACATTCCAATTTACGCCCCGTTTCGGCGATCCGGTCGGGATTCCACAATGCGACTTCGAGCAATACATCCACCGTTTTATCATCAACGCCGGTCGTTGCGCCGCCGACAATACCCGCGACACTGATCGCGCCGGAATCGTCGGAAATAACCGTCATACCGGGTTGCAATATATATTCTTTGTCATTCAACGCGGCGATTTTTTCAGACCCACTTGCCGCATGAACGCGCATCGCGCCGCGCAATTTCGCGGCATCGAATACATGCATCGGACGGCCATAAACGATGGTAAAATAATTGGTGATGTCGACCAACGCAGAAATTGGGCGCAAACCGATAGCGCGCAATTTGGTTTGCAACCATTCCGGCGATGCGCCATTTTTCACGCCCTTGATCAAACAAGACGCGAATTGCGGGCAATCCGGCGTTTCGATTTTAATATCCCATTTTTGTCCCGCCGCGCCATTAATTTTCGGCAAAGAAATCGGTTTCAATTTCCCCAATCCTGCCGCCGCCAGATCGCGCGCGATGCCATAAATACCGGTGCAATCGGCCCGGTTCGGCGTTAAATTGATTTCAATCACCGCATCATCGAGGCCATAAGTTTTCGCATATGGCTGTCCCACCGGCGCATCCGCAGGCAATTCGATAATGCCGGTTGTTTCGGCGCCAAGGCCCAATTCATCGATGGCGCATAACATGCCTTGGGATTCAACGCCGCGAATACTGCCTTTTTTCAACGCTTCGCCGGTCGATGGAATCACCATACCCGGCAGCGATAAAACCGCCTTGATGCCTGCGCGCGCATTCGGCGCGCCGCAAACGATTTGATAGGTTTGGTTATTATCGTTGACCTTGCAAACTTTTAAACGGTCCGCATTCGGATGTTGTTCGGCCGATTCGACATAGGCGATAATAAATGGCGCCAGCGCCTTGGAATTATCGATCACATCTTCGACCTCTAATCCAATCGCGGTCAATTTATCGGTGATGGTTTTCAAATCCGCATCGGTATCGAGGAATTCTTTCAGCCAGGATAAAGTAAATTTCATCGCGACAACCCCCCGGCCAAGGACGGCACATCGAGGGCGGAGAATCCATAATGATCCAGCCATCTGGAATCGCCGCCGAAAAAGCTGCGCAAATCCGGAATGCCATATTTCAACATTGCCAAACGTTCAACGCCCATGCCGAACGCGAAACCTTGGTATTTCGTGGAATCGATACCGCAATTTTCTAAAACTTTCGGATGGATCATGCCGCATCCTAAAATCTCTAACCAAGAATCGCCCGCGCCGATTTTCAACCCGCCATCTTTGCGCGAACAGCCAATATCCATTTCCGCCGACGGTTCGGTGAATGGGAAAAACGATGGGCGGAAACGTACCGGCACATCCGATATTTCAAAAAATGCACGCACAAATTCAATCAAGCATCCTTTCAGATGGCCGAAATGGGTCGATTCATCCACCACGAATCCTTCGATCTGATGGAACATCGGCGTGTGGGTCATATCGGAATCGCTGCGGAATGTGCGACCCGGCGCCAAAATCCGCAATGGCGGTTTTTGTTTGCTCATCGTGCGGATTTGCACGGTGGATGTGTGCGTGCGCAACAATAAATCCAAACCTTTTTCGTCTTTGGCATTCAAATAAAACGTATCGTGCATTTGCCGCGCCGGATGCGATTCCGGAATATTAAGGGCGGTGAAATTATTATCTTGGCTGTCTATATCCGGGCCTTCGGCCACAACAAAACCTTGCGCCGCGAAGATCGCGGTGACTTCGTCGATCACTTGAGTAATGGGATGGATTTTGCCCTGCGCGTTGGCGGGCGCTGGCAAAGTAATATCGATTTTTTCCGATGCCAATTTCGCGGTCAATGCGCCTTGTTCCAACGCGGCTTTGCGCGCGGAAAAGGCGGAATTAATTTCTTCTTTTACCTTGTTCAATGCCGCGCCGACGGTTTTGCGTTCATCCGGCGACATTTTGCCCAGCGAAGACATAGCCTCGGCCAGGCGGCCTTTTTTGCCAAGCTCGGCGACGCGAATGGATTCAAGCGCGGCTAAATCGGCCGATTTTTCAATCGCGGCCACCAATTCATTTTTTAGGGAAGAATAATCGGACATGCGGGACATTATAATTGTGACGTCAAAAGTAACAAGAGCGGGATAGGTTTTTGCCCTATTCCCGCTCCGTTTCTTTTTTATCGATTGAAACTTTTTAGTTCAAAGCGGATTTGGCTTGGTCGACAACCGATTTAAACGCGCCCGGATTGTGCACTGCCATTTCCGACAGCATTTTACGGTTCACGGTCACGCCGGATTTTTTCAATCCGTCGATCAAACGGCCATAGGTAAAGCCCAATTCGCGGCAACCGGCGTTGATACGCGCGATCCACAATGCGCGGAAATCGCGTTTTTTCAAACGGCGGTCGTTATACGCGTACTGGCCGGATTTTTCGACCTGTTGGCGTGCGGCTTTGATGGTATTTTTTCTGCGGCCGCGGAAACCCTTGGCTGCTTTGATTACTTTTTTGCGGCGATTGCGCGATGCGACTTTTGGTAATGAACGAGTCATGGCAAATTTCCTTTAATTTCTGGTCATACTGATTAGCTAAGATGCTTGATGTAAGGCGCCATACGCTTGAACACCTTTACGCCTGGCGTTTTCAGTACTTCTGTGCCACGAGCTTTGCGTTTCATGCTGCGCGAACGTTTGCGCATACCGTGACGCTTGCCGACTTGTGCTGTTTTGACTTTGCCTTTTGCTGTTACGCGAAAACGGCGTTTTAGACCGCTTTTGGTCTTTAATTTGGGCATTTCTATCTCCTTTATTTACGAATTTGCCAACCACCGCCTAGCCAACCTAGGTTGGCAAATTCGGTTTTGGTGGCAAATCACTCTGCCTTTATCATTTTTCCGGCCGGGCAGCCCACCTGCACAAAGCGGCGCGGAACGTGCGTTTATAGCACCGAACAAAGAAAATGCAAGCGGTTCATTTATGTTTTGTTGATTTAACAGTCGGTTAGAACCATAAAACCCCTATTGATATTTCTTTAAAAGAAATATATGATTCCTAAAAGTTAAATATAATAACGGGTTAAGGGTAATGAGCGTTGAATTAGGCCAAAATATAGACAATTTGGGCGATGCCGGGTTTTTGCCGGTCATATTGCCGAATAAAAACCGCACGATCCATGGTTGGTTGATGGTCAATCAAACCCCAAATGATCCAGATGCGCAGATTTTGTTCGTCAATCATTTGGGCGGATTGACGGTTGGCGTCATTGAATTGGCGTCGATGGACGACCCGCATCAAGACATCGCATCGTTGGCGCAGCAATTGATTTTGCAGTCGCGTATCCGGTCGATGCAAATCGAAGAAGGCGGAAAACTCCAACCGCCCGCACCGGAACCCGAAGAAATCGATTTGCACAAATTGGGTTTTTGTCCGGATTCGGATATTGGCCGGATTGAAATTATGCCGGTCGCGCAATTCCGTGAACATATATTGGAACGCGATGCCGATGGCGTTTACGGAACAATGTTAGAAATCGTCCATATGCCGCAAATCGCGCGCAAACAATTGGCCGTTCAATCAACGCAGCAATTGCGCGCCCGCCGCCACGGTTATACGCCGCGCGACAACAGGCGGATTGCAACGGGCGCGGGATATACTGGCGGACGGCCGGAAAAGCCGCAACGCAGCAGATAGTCGGTATTTGTCGCGTTAAGATTCTGTTAACCAAGCCTTGATATAATATTTCATAAGGCCAAAAGATTAAATATGGCCATTTGGAAATATCGGGGGATCGTGCATGCCAAGCGTGCCACCATTTTCGTCATTGAATATGTATCAATCATCGCCGGCCGGATCGGTGACAACCAAAACCGCGCCAAAAAATTCCGCATCCGATGAAGCGGCACAGGCGGAATTGGCCAAAAAAACCAGGGAAACATTCGCCATCGCATCCGCCAATCAATCGCTAGGGATGGCGGCATTGTTCCAACCGCAACAATCGAAATACGCGATGCAAAATTTATTGCAAGCGCATTATTTGCCCGAACAGGAATCGGCGGATTTGGCGAAATTCGCATCGCCATCCGATCAAACCAAATTGTCGATGTACAAAAACCTGGGCCAACCGCAAAGCCGTGGGCCGGCCATTCTGGATTTATTGAAAATCTAAACGCGATCCGGCGTTATTTCGCCGGAACCATCATCATCACAATCATACCGCCCATTTCCGATTTTGGCTCGCTTTCGGCTTTGCCAATTTCGGTAAGTTCGGCTTGAATTTGCGCGAAAACGGCCTGAGCCAGCTTGGCGTTCGCCGCAGCCTCGCGGCCACGCAGACGCATCGAAATTTTAACCTTGTCGCCTTCGGTTAAAAATTCGCGCATGTGTTTTATTTTGGTTTCCAAATCATGCGGGTCGATTTGCGGCCGCAATTTGATTTCCTTGATTTCGATTATTTTTTGCTTTTTCTTGGCTTCTTTTTTCTTTTTTTGTTCTTCGTATTTGAATTTGCCGAAATCCATAATTTTGCACACTGGCGGCGCGGCATTGGGGGAAATTTCGACCAAATCCAAACCATATTCCTGTGCCTTGACCATGGCGTCGCGGGACGACATCACGCCCAACATTTCGCCTTCGGGGCCGATCAACCTTACTTCGGGGGCGCGAACCCGGCCATTAATGCGGTGACCGTCATCCTTGCGGTCGCGGTCTTCTTCGTCGCGGTTAAAACGATTTGGGCGCGGCGCCGAAGATTGCGGGCGGGGACCGGAAAATCCGGATCCAGGCGGGCGCGAACCGGTGCCGGTGCCGGATGGGCGAAACGGCCGGTTGGGGAATGTGGGTTTATTGATATTCAGTCTCCATAGTTAAGTTAAACGCAAAATCGCGCCCGATCGAACGATATGGCGCGGTCAATTTCATGATTGCAAATGCGGGGCGCGGGCTAGCGATTTCAATTTTTCAATCGCTTCGTCCAAATTCATATTTTCTTGTTTATCTTGGCCATCGCTGCCCAAATAACGCAAAGTGACTTTGCGTTCGGCCGCTTCGCGTTTGCCAAGCACCAGCATGATCGGGGTTTTAGCCAGGGAATGTTCGCGCACTTTGTAATTGATCGATTCATTATTCAAATCGCATTCAACGCGCATTCCAGCCTTGGTCAACAAAGATTCTATTTCCTGAGCGTATGGATTCGCATCGCTGACGATGGTTGCGATCACGGCCTGGGTTGGCGCCAGCCATAATGGCAAACGGCCCGCATATTGTTCGATCAGAATACCGATAAAGCGTTCGAGCGATCCCAAAATCGCGCGGTGCAACATGACCGGGCGGTGTTTTTGTCCGTCTTCGCCGACATATTCGGCGTCCAATCGTTCGGGAAGAACGAAATCAACCTGTAATGTGCCGCATTGCCAATCGCGGCCAATCGCGTCGCGCAAAACAAATTCCAGTTTCGGGCCGTAAAACGCGCCTTCGCCCGGATTCAATGTGTATGGCAATCCGGCGGCGATGACGGCGGATTTCAATGCCGCCTCGGCCTTGTCCCAAACCGCGTCCGAACCCGCGCGCGTCGCCGGACGGTCGGAAAATTTCACGCGGACGTCGGTAAAACCGAAATCTTTGTAAACATCCAGCAACAAAGCGCAAAATTCCTTGGATTCGGAAATAATTTGTTCCGGCGTGCAAAAAATATGCGCGTCGTCTTGTTTGAACGCGCGGATCCGCATGATGCCGTGCATCGAACCCGACGATTCATTGCGGTGGCAAGATCCGAATTCGGCCATACGCAACGGCAAATCACGGTACGATTTAATTCCTTGTTTAAAAATTTGCACGTGGCACGGGCAATTCATCGGTTTTAGCGCCAACACCTTGTCGTCTTCGACATTGACGGTGAACATATTGTCGCGGAATTTTTCCCAGTGACCCGATGCTTCCCATAAACTGCGGTCGACCAACGTTGGGGTGTTTACTTCGACATATCCTTTCGGCGAAATACGGTCGCGGATATAGTTTTCCAGAATGCGGTATAATTTCCATCCCTTTGGATGCCAGAAAATGCTGCCCACCGCTTCTTCTTGCAGGTGGAATAGATGCAT
>CAYWJR010000045.1:0-11124 GCA_964458615.1 uncultured Alphaproteobacteria bacterium | reverse complement strand
GTTCGAACGGTTTTTGTTCAACCCACCCGGCGTATCCGTCGCCGCATTTGGTTGTGATGTTGGTGATTTCCAATTCGCGGAACCGCGATTCCGCCAAATCCAGCAATGGTTTATGCAATTCAACGCTGTAAACCCGGCGGAACAGATGCGACAAAATCGCCGATTGATACCCCGACCCGGTGCCGATTTCCAAAACCTTGATTTTTTTGTCGGCTTCTAATGCCTCGCACATAAACGCGATGATCAATGGCTGGCTGATGGTTTGGCCGAATCCGATGGGCAATGCGGCGTTTTCATACGATTGCTGTTTAAATTTCGCGTCGACGAATACGTCGCGCGGCACGCGTTCCATGGCCGACAACACGGCCAAATCCACGACACCGCCGGTGCGCAGATCCATGATTAACCGGATACTACGAGGATCGAAATTCAAAATTCACCTTTATCCAATTTTGGCCAAACCGCCCATATAAGGTTGCAGCGATTTCGGAATGGAAATCGACCCGTCGGCATTTTGGTAATTTTCAATAACCGCGATCATGGTGCGGCCAACCGCAAGACCGGAACCGTTCAAACTGTGCACGAATTTGGTATTTTTTTCGCCAGCCGCGCGGTGTCGCGCCTTCATCCGGCGCGCTTGGAAATCCCCGCAATTCGAACAGCTGGAAATTTCGCGATACGCGTTTTGCGCGGGCAACCATACTTCGATGTCGTATGTTTTGCGCGAAGCGAATCCCATATCGCCCGAACATAATAACATCACGCGGTATGGCAATTCCAAACGTTGCAACACGGTTTCTGCCGCCGACAACATGCGTTCATGTTCATCGTTGCTGCAGTCGCCTTCGGTAATGCTGACCAATTCCACTTTGCTGAATTGATGTTGGCGCAACATGCCGCGCGTATCGCGCCCGGCCGATCCGGCTTCGGATCTGAAACATGGGGTGTACGCGGTGAACCGCAACGGCAATTGCGATGTATCCAGAATTTGATCGCCGACAATATTCGTCAACGGCACTTCGGCGGTTGGAATCAGCCATTTGCGGTTGTTGGCCGCGCCGTTTTGCCGCATCAACGCCTCGGCCGCCTCGATCAGGCGGCTGAAACCCGCATGATCGTCCGCGCCCATGGCCTGGGAAATGTAATTCAACAATTCGGGATTGCGGTCAGACAAATCTTTTTTGATCTGGCTGAAAATACGGCGGTCTAAATCGCTGTTTTCGGATGGGGCGTTTTCATCGACGATCAAATTATCGGTGTAAAACAGATCGGTTGCGAATTTCGGCAAATTGCCCGTGCCGTACAATGTGCGGTCGTTGACCATGTATGGCGGGCTGATTTCTTGATAACCGAATTCATTGGTGTGAATATCCAGCATCATCGCGGCCAATGCGCGTTCCATTTTCGCCAAAGCGCCTTTTAACATCACGAACCGCGATCCGGTTATTTTCGCGGCCGATTCGAAATCCATCATTTTCAACGCTTCGCCAATATCGTAATGCGCCTTGGCGTCGAACGGCAATTTCGTAGGTTCTTTGAATTTTTTGATTTCTTTGTTGCCGGTTTCGTCCGCGCCGACCGGAACGTCGTCGGCCGGTAAATTTGGAATATACGATAACGCGGATTCCATTTGTCCGTCCAATTCGGCGGCCAATTTTTCTAAATCCGCCGAACGGTCTTTCATGTCGGCGACTTCTTTCATCACCATGTCGGTATTCACGCCCTGTTTTTTCAACTGGCCGATTTGTTTCGACATTTCATTGCGTTTCGCCTGCAATTGTTGCGATTCGGTCAATGCGGCGCGGCGCCGTTCATCCAAATCCAGTATCGCCGCCGATTGCGCGCCAAGCCCGCGTTTTTTCAAGCTTGCGTCGAATGCGGCCGGGTTGTCGCGAATCCATTGAATATCATGCATGGGTAGAATCCAGAAAAATAACAATTAGAATTGAAAAGAAATAAATATTGCGATGCGGAATATAAAGAAAACCGAGGGGAAAATCCAGCAAAGGTTAAACCATGCGGCCTAAAATACCGGACAGAGCATAAAAAAACCCGCCGTTTGGCGGGTTTTGAATTTATTTTACGTTTACATTGCCTTGCAAGAACCGGTTGATCGTTTGCTCGAACGAATCGTTGGCCGGCGCGCCTTGTACGGGCACACCTGCTCCGTTGTTATAAAGCGCGCCGCAATAAATCAATGCGCGATCCAGGGTTTTTAAGTACGCGCGCAAAACATCGCCGACATTTGCGTTGGCGACCAATGCCGGTTTTTCGGTGAATTCAACCACGGTCACGCCGATTGCCTGGCCATTCGTGTCTGCTACCGATTTGACTTCGTACGTGTCGATATTGCCCAAAAACACCGATGTGTTGTTGTACCCGGGCGTTTTTTCAACCGTATATAGCAAATTTTGGACATGCTGGCGCACCGATGCGGTGTAATTCGCCACAGTTTGTTTGTCATTTATATCCAATGGCTGCACATAGGCCCAAGATGCCGGGCGCATCGGATATGGCGCATTGTAATAACGGTCGTTGATGCGGGCGTTTTCGACAAAACGCGGATCCGGTTTTGGCGATGTGATCACTTCGGCCTTGGTCATATTGCCCATTTTGTCGAATGCGAAACACATATTCACTGGAACTTCGTATTCATTTACTTCGCGGCCTTTTGGCATGCCGCCATACATGATCACCATTTCACGCGTATCCACGCTTGGCGATTCGATTTGAGCCGCTTGTTGTGGGGTAACCGCCTTTGGCGTGCCGCAACCGTTTAATCCAACCAACGCGCTGATGCCGATTGCCGATGCGGCAAATGTCGTTTTGATGCTCATTATTTTGTGCTCCGTCTTTATTGTAATTTATTGTTATTTGGCTTTTTGCAAACCCTTTTGCATGCCTTGCTCGATCAATGCCTTGGACGCGTCATATTGTTTTAATTTGGCGTTCAAACCGATCACCCGCACATCTTCGTCCATGCCGGGTTTACCGGCAATGGTGGTTTCATACCAGGCGCGCAATTCCTTAAATGAAATGCCGCCGTTTTTATCGGTGTCGATGGATTTATCGGCAACCGATTTGTCGTATTCGGTTTTAAATTCTTTTTGAATGGTTGTGACAATATCCGCAACCGATTCTTTGGCGTTGAATGGCGGCACCATTGTCGGCGTCGGCGGTGTTGGTGTTGTTGTCGTTGTATTGGGTGTCGCGGTATTCGGTGTCGTTGCGCCAGGCACAGGCAAAGCGGGATTAACGGTTTGCGGCGGCGCAATAGTCGTTGGATTATAATTCGGATCTTTTTGCTGGCGGACATATACGTTCCAATTGCCCAGCAAATTGGTCAATTCCGCAGACGCGGCGCCCGGTTTCACCGTTTGGCCGATGGATTCGACAAAATCCGATGCGGCGGAATCCAAACGCGAATATTTCGATTCCGATCCGCCTTTTAAAACATCGGCGTGGCGGACGAAATTGGTCAAAACCGATTTTTGCAAATCGTTCAATCCATCGACGCGCTTCATAACAGGCGCGATGTTGTTCGCCGCAAAGGTCATTTGTTCGTCGCGCACAATCGCCGCCAGATCAGCAGCATCGGTAACGCCGTGCTTGTCGCGCAATTCCTGTGCCCTGCTGGTTTTATAATTTTCCAGCATTTGATACACGGTGACCGATTCCTTGGTCGTGCTGTTTTGCACGGTCACGGTTCCAAATGCCTTTAGGAACAAATGATAATCGTTTTGCACCTGGGTTAAGATCGGCAAGGCCGTGGCCAAACCGGCCTGCGGTTGCATGCGCGTGATCGCGTTCAAATCGATTGCGGTTGGCGTTGTGGTCTGCGCAGCGCCATTTGTATTGCCATTATTATTGATTTGCACATTCGGCAATGGGGTCGTTGTACCGCCATTGCCGCCGTTATTGCCAGATGTCACGCGGCCGGATGCGTCGCGTTCCATCGCGCGTTGCGCGATAATTGCCGCGGCGGATGCGTCGCGGCGCAATGCGCCCAATTTTGCAACTGCCTCCGCCCCCTCGGTGGTTTTCATTTTTTCCAACGTCACGTTGCCGTTCACAGGCAAAAATGACTTGCCGGATGTGGTTTCGATCACGCGCAAACCATTTGCATCTGTATTCGCGACCGCGATAATCGCATCCAACCAACGCACGTCTTGGGTTGCCAAACGGTAAACATCGGCCGGATTGGTTGTGACCGTCACGTTCTTGACGGTGGTATTCGCGCCGTCTTTTGGGGAAACTTTATCATCGCTGGCATAACGCACAACGTCATTTCCAACTTGAACATATTCGACAAATTTAGGCATCTGTTCGACGGCTGCGGTGAAATCGGTTTTGGATTTATCGCGCACCGCTTGTTCCGACGGGTTACCGGAAAAACCGCCAAACGCTTTTGCCTCGCGGCCTTTTAAAATCCATAAATTCGGCAATATGGTCGGATTCTGAATGGTGAAATCGTTTATATTGATTGCCGTTGTCGTTGCGGCGGGCTGGGTTTGGGCATAAACTTGATCGGGGGAAATTGCGCCAAAAGAAGCGGCAGCGGTCAATAATCCGGCTGTCCAGCCACGAATGCGATCGGTGATTGCCATTTTATACCCCACTTTTTTAATTCTGATAATTTTATTACACGCGTGCGTAAATATACATAATAGTTATATATCCGAATAGGAAAAAATGCAATTACAAATTGCAGGGTATAATTGAAACTCTATTGCCCAGAAATTGGCGCTAAATCACGCTTTTTGGATGTTTTTTCCTGGGCATAACAGATCCATATGGATATTTCGTATAATGCATACATTGGTATGGCCAACAGCAATTGGCTGATAACATCCGGCGGGGTCACAATCGCCGCCACGATCAATATGCCAACGATGGCGTACCGGCGGCCTTCGGCCAGTGTTTGCGCCATGACGACGCCGATTTTATTTAACAGCACCAATAACACCGGCAATTCGAAACAAAACCCAAACGCCAATATCAATCCCATGACGACGGCCAGGTATTCGTTTACTTTTGCTTCCAATTGGATCGGCAAACTGCCCACCCCGCCGACGGTTTCAAAACCCAGAAAGAATTTCCAAGCCATCGGGAATACGACGTAATACGCCATCGCCGCGCCGACCGAAAACAATATCGGCGTTGCGATCAAAAACGGGGCAAAAGCGCGTTTTTCCCGTTTATACAAACCGGGCGCGACGAACATCCATATTTGCGTCAACAACAGCGGCAATGTGATGAACAACGCCATCCACATCGCCAATTTCAATTGGGTAAAAAACGCCTCGGTAATGCCGGTGAAAATCATCCGCTGGCTGCCATGTCCGCGCGCCGCCATCGCATCGGCCAACGGTTTGGCCAGAAAATCGTATACATGGTTGGCGTAATGAAAACTGATCCCGAACGCGATCACAAACCCAAGCGCGGTGTAAAACAAACGCGCCCGCAATTCGATGAAATGCTGCATCAACGGCATTTGCATCAATCCGTCATCGTCATCCATTTTTGGGGATTCCGGTTCGGTCATGATTTGTTATCCGTTTGCGCGGAATGTGGCCGCGTGGCGTCCAAATTTTCCTGCAATTGTTCGGCGGTGTTTTGCAATTCGCGTTGCACCTGTTCGTGGAAATCGGTGATGCCGTGTTTTTCCAATTCTTTTTTGAATTCCTTGATGTCTTCGGCTTGAACGATGTCGTCGACTTGGGATTGGAAATCGCGCATGGTTTTACGCGCCGCGCGGGTGAATTTCCCCACCTGGCGCATTACTTTTGGCATGTCTTTGGGGCCGATCACGATCACGGCGACAATGCCAATCAACGCCAATTCCGACCAACCGATATCGAACATGGATATAGCCGGTTATTCTTTGTCGATTTTGGATTGGCCGTCTTTTTTGTCTTCGTCTTTCATTTCGGTTTTAAAGGCTTTGATGCCTTTGGCGAAATCGCCCATGACCTGCGATAACCGGCCACGGCCAAACAACAGCAAGATAACGACGATAACGACCAACCAGTGCATTAGGCTGAAAGAACCCATAAGAAACCTCGGATAAGTTTGAATAAACAACAGGACTTGAACGAGTCATTATAATCGCAAAAAATTAACGCGATCTCAATATCTGGCGGATTTTTGGCGATTTTTTAGGCTGATAGTGGGTTTTTGGGCGGTTTTGCACCACCCAACCGCCCAAAATGCCGGGAATTACAGTTCTTCGGTATCGGAATCGTTATCCGCCGCCTCGGCCATAGCGGATGCGACATTATCCGCATGCTGGAACAATGGCGCGGATTGCGGCCGGTTTTTATCCAATAACCCGGTGGCTTTCAATTCTTCGAATCCTGGCAGATCTTCGAGCGCGGAAATGCCGAAATGCTGCAAAAATTCGTCCGTCGAAACCCATGTTACCGGGCGGCCTGGCGTTTCGCGGCGGCGTCCGGGGCGGATCCATCCGGCGTGCAACAAAATATCCAATGTGCCCTGCGCCACCGATACGCCGCGGATTTCTTCGATTTCGGCGCGAGTCACAGGTTGGTGGTATGCGATGATCGCCAATGTTTCAACCGTGGCGCGGGTCAATTTGCGTTGCACGGTTTTTTCGCGTTTCAAATACGGGCCCAAATCGCTGGCGGTCGCGAACGACCATTTGCCGCCGATTTCCACCAATTGAAAACCTTTGTTTTCGTATTCCGATTTCAATTCGTTCAACAACGGCGCCAAATCGAATTCCGGCGGAAAGAAAGATTGCAAATCGGCGCGCGACAACGGGCGTTCGCTGGCGAAAATCAACGCCTCTAATAAACGGCGCGTTTCGGCGATGTCCGCAAGCGGGGTCGAATTGTCGTTGATCGCGGCGGTTGCCGTAATCGCCTGATCCAGTTCGGCGGCAATCGGTTCGCCCGCGCCCGCGATAGATTCAATAGATTCGATGGATTCAATATTGTCGAATTGATTCATGGTCATTGCGCGTCACTCTTTTTGCGGATGTAAATGGGTCCAAAATTTTGCAATTGGCGGATTTGCGCCGCGCCGGATTTGGTCAATTCCAACGATGCGGCGAATGTGGCGGCAAGGAATGAACGGCCAACCACGCCGGGCATCAAATCGACCGGCAAATAACTGATCAACGATTCCCAATGTTGCGACAATCCCATGCGTTCGCGCAAACGGATCATGGCGTTTTCAATCGTTTCCAGGGAATCGGGATTGATGGTAAAATGTTTTGCCGCCGACGTGCGTTGTTTAAAATCGCCATAAGCCGACAACAAATCGTACAAATTCACCGCATATTCGGGATTGTGCACGACCGCGATACCTTCGGGATTGCCGCGTTTGAAAAAATCGATACCCAAACGCGCGCGCGACAATAATTTCGCCCCCGCGCCCTGCATGGCCGCCAAACGTTGCAATTGCCATTGCAATGCGGCCGATAATTCTTCGGGTGTGGGTTCGTCTTCGGGCGGAGGTTCGGGCAACAACAACCGCGATTTCAAATATGTCAACCAAGCCGCCATAACCAAATAATCGGCGGCGATTTCCAAATTCTGTTTTTTAACCAAATGAATGAATTGCAAATATTGATCGGCCAATGCGACGATATTGATTTGCCCCAAATCGATTTTTTGGTCGCGCGCCAAATTCAACAATACGTCCAACGGGCCTTCGTATCCGCCCAAATCCACGCGCAACCCGTCATTGCCGGAATTTTCATTACTGGCGGACGGCGGATTCACATCCGCTTCGAAATGGTTGACGGTAACGGGCGCCGCAATTTCCGGCGTTGCGTCCGTGATCGTTTCTGTTGTTTGCGGCGCGTGTGTCACCGGCTAAATCCCCCTGCCAGGAAAATAACGATATTGCCAAGGCTGGCGATGCCCAATTCCATGAAACCTTGGAAAAAATCCAGGTTTATACCGTGGCGTTCCCCCATCATGGGCAGTAAAAAAATCAATGTTACCAATATGAAAAGCCCATAAGTTTCAAGTTTCGCATAAGGTATAGCCCATTTCATAGGCAATATTCCAGTGATTATTCGCCCGCCATCCAAGGGGGGCAGCGGAAACATGTTGAAAACTGCAAGGCCGATATTGATCATAAAGGAATTGGATAAATTCTTTTCGATTATATCCGCATACCCGCCCGCAAAATCGATGGTATGCAATAATAATGCGGAAACGAACGCCAAAAATACGTTAATGGCGGGCCCGGCCAAAGCCACCCAAATCATATCGGTTTTTGGGTTTCTAAGCCTTGTGAAATTTACCGGAACCGGTTTGGCGAAACCGAACAAAAACGGCGCGCCCGCGAAAAACAATAAACCTGGCAACAATATCGTGCCGACGGGATGAATATGGCGCAATGGATTGATACTGACCCTGCCCAGGCGTTTGGCGGTGTCGTCGCCAAGCATCCAGGCAACGTAACCGTGCGCGGCTTCGTGCAAGCAAATGGCGATCAAAACCGGCAATGCCCAGTGCGCCAATCCTTGGATTATTTCGGTTGTATCCATAATTGTTCCAATTGCTTTACGCTATGCCGCCGATTTTTGGTGGATTACCATATTGATCGCTTGCTGCAATTTGGCCATGCCTTGTTCGTTCATCACATCCGGCAATGCGGATGCGATTTGCGACATTTCATCCATATTGCCGTTGCAATGCAGAACCACATCGCATCCGGCCGCCAATGATTGCGCCGTCAATTCCCGCATACTGCCGCGCAACGCCTTCATCCCTAAATCGTCGGTCATCAACAGACCCAAATAACCGATGTCGCCGCGAATCGCCTTGTCGATGACTTTTTTCGACAAGGTTGCGGGCAATTCGGCGTCGATCGCGGTATACAAAACATGCGCGGTCATGGCCAATGGCGCATCGCACAAGAATTTAAACGGCGCGAAATCGGTTGCCACCAATGTCGCGTAATCGGTATCGACGCGCGGCAATTCCAAATGGCTGTCCACCATGGCGCGGCCATGGCCGGGAATATGTTTGATTACCGGCAAAACGCCCGCGTCGATCAAACCGATCATCGCCTGTTGCCCCAATTGCATCACCGGATACGCGGTTTCGGCGAATGCGCGGTCGCCGATAACGTCATGCGATCCGGCAATTGGAATATCCAATACCGGCGCGCAATCGACATTGATCCCCAATTCCAAAAGCCCGGCGCCGATCGCCATATAATGGTCGTATACTTGTTGCATCGCGTCTTCGGGATTTTTGGCGAACAAATCGCCATACGGGCGCATCGGCGGATAAGACGGCCATAATGGCGGTTGCAAACGCGCGACCCGGCCGCCTTCTTGGTCGATCAGAATCATCAAATCGGGGTTTTGCGTTGTCTCGCGCAACGATTGGGTCAGGGATTTAATTTGATCCAACGATTCGATATTGCGTTTGAATATGATCGCGCCAACGGGATTGGTTGTTTCAAAAAACTTTTTTTCCGCGTCTGTTAAAACAGTTCCCGAAAAACCGAATATGGCAGGTTTTAAATTATTGTGCAGCATATAAACACCCTTGTCCTTTGGATTTCAATGTATCGCAAGCGGCCTTGGCAGATTCTTTGCTTGAAAATCCGCCGATTTGCACGCGGTAAAAAATTCCTTTGCCGGGAATGTTCGCCGCGCGGACGGTGAATTCATGGCCCGCAAAATCCGATGCGAATTTCGATTTGAAATTGGCCAATGCCTTTTCCGCCGCGCCCTTGTCCGGCAAAGACGCCAATTGCACGCGGTGAGCGCCGGTGGCTGCGGCCGGTTTTTCATCCGTTTTCGCCGCATCCGGTTTTTTGGCATCGGATTTTACGATTTCCGATTTCGCGCCATCCGGTTTTTTGGCATTGGCCGGAACGATCGGTTCGTGATCGGCCGGTTGCGGCGTTACTTTTGGCACCGGTTTTACTTCTTTGGCGGGCGGCAAATCCAACGATTCCGGCGGTTTTTCGCCGTCCATCGCGCCAGCGGGTTTGGTTGTTTTATCGATTGCGGTGATCGGCGCATCGTTGGTTGCGGGAATTTGCGTTAAATCCAACGGCGCGGGCGTTGTCGATTTCGGCGCGGGTTCGATCGGTTGTTCCGGCGCTGGAACCAATTTTTCCGGCTGATTGGCGGCGTCGCCGCCGCCCTGAATTTGATCGTACACCAATTTATCCTGATGCGGGATTTCCATGCCGCCCGGTTGATCCGGCTTTACCTTGTACGGTTCGGCATCCGCCTTGATGACCGGAGTAACCTGGCTGATTCCCATTTGCTGACCTTGGCTAAAGGCGTACCAAACGACCGATACAAACGCGATCAGCACCACCAGAACCAAAATTCTGCGGGCGCGGCGCGGGCGGTTTCCGCCGCCATTGCCGGCGATACGGTCTTCGTTATTCAAACGTAATTCGTCATTCATTGGTCAATTCCTCAACTGCTTTGACGCCAAAAATATCAAGCCCACTGGCGATGATGGTGCGGCACGATTCGATCATTGCAAGCCGCGCGATGCTTAGGTCTTTTTGTTCGGGCAAGAGGAAACGCAAGGTCGCGTGATCCTTGCCTTTGTTCCACAAACCGTGGAACGCGGCGGCCAGATCCTGAATAAAGAAACACAATCGATGCGGTTCGTGCGCGATCGCCGCCGCTTCGACCGCGCGCGGCCAGGCGGCCATCAATTTAATCAAGCCCATTTCCGACTCGTCTGTCAAAAGTGCGAAATCCGCCTTTTGCAAATTGGCCGGCGCGATTTGATCGGCGCCGTACATTTCCACCGCGTGGCGCATCACCGAACGGATCCGCGCATGCGCGTATTGCACGTAAAACACGGGGTTATCCTTGGATTGTTCCTTGGCCTTGGCCAGATCGAAATCGAACGCGACGTCGTTTTTGCGCGTCATGATCACGAACCGGAACACATCTTTGCCCACATCCTCGAGAACGTCGCGCAACGTAACAAAAGTCCCGGCCCGTTTCGACATACGAACCGGTTCGCCATTGCGCAAAATGCTGATCAACTGGTTCAGTTTGCAATCCAACTCCGCCTCGCCGTTGCTGACGGCTTTGGTGGCGGCGGTGATACGGCGCACATATCCGCCGTGATCGGCGCCCAGACAATTCACCAGATG
>CAYWJR010000044.1:0-11529 GCA_964458615.1 uncultured Alphaproteobacteria bacterium | reverse complement strand
CCTTGATTTTGGGTCTATTTTTTAATAATTCCCGACTATATTAATAAGGTATTATGTTCATTTTTTAAGGGATTGGAACTCTCATGTCGCATCTTTTGCAATCGGACAAGATCTTTTTCGGAAATAATGCGCAACTGGATTTATCTTCGGTGCAAAAATTGGTCGACGACACGTTGTTACGGTCCGACGATGGCGAAATGTTTTTAGAATACTGCCTGTCGGAAAGCATGTCATGGGACGACGGGAAATTGAAATCCTCGACTTATGATATTTCCCAAGGTTATGGATTACGCGGCGTTGCGGACGAAGCGGTGGGGTACGCCCATTCCAGCAATTTTTCCCTGGAATCGATGCGCCGTTCGGCAGAAGCCGTTAAAACGGTTTACAAAAATTATTCCGGCACTCAATCCGACGCGCCGGTTGGAACCAATTCCTATTTATACGAAGACACCAACCCGTTATCGGAAATGAAATTCGCCGATAAAATCCGGATTCTGGAACAAATCGACCATTTCGCGCGCAGCGCCGATCCGCGCGTCAAACAAGTCAGCGCCAGTTTATACGCCGAATGGCAAGTCGTGCAAATCATCCGCCCGGACGGACGGCGGATTGCCGATATACGCCCATTGGTGCGCATCGGGGTCAGCGTGATTGTTGAACAAAATGGCCGCATGGAAACGGGATCGTTCGGCATGGGCGGGCGCAAAACATACGCCGAATTTTTAACGCCCGAAAGTTGGCAACACGCGGTGCGCGACGCGTTGCGCCAGGCGGTTACAAAATTGGATTCGATTCCGGCCCCAGCCGGCGAAATGACCGTGGTTTTGGGTTCGGGATGGCCCGGCGTTTTATTGCACGAAGCCATCGGCCACGGATTCGAAGGCGATTTCAACCGCAAGGGAACATCGGTGTTCACCGGCATGATCGGCAAACGCGTCGCATCGCCGGGCATCACCGTGGTCGATGACGGCACATTACAAGGGCGGCGCGGTTCCATCACCATCGACGACGAAGGCACGCCGTCGCAAAAAAACACCATCATCGAAGACGGAATTTTGGTCGGATTTTTGCAAGACCGGCAAAACGCCCGGTTGATGGGCATGAAACCGACCGGCAACGGCAGACGTCAATCATACGCGCACACGCCCATGCCGCGCATGACCAACACATATATGTTGAATGGCAAACAAACGCGCGACGAAATCATCCGGTCGGTTAAACGTGGGCTTTACGCCACCAATTTCGGCGGCGGCCAGGTGGATATTACATCCGGGCAATTCGTTTTTTCCGCATCCGAAGCGTTCATGATCGAAGACGGAAAAATCACAGCGCCGGTCAAGGGCGCGACATTGATCGGCAAAGGCGCGGACGCGTTGACCAAGGTAAAAATGGTCGGCGACGATACGGCATTGGATGATGGCATCGGCACATGCGGCAAAGACGGCCAATCGGTTCCGGTCGGCGTGGGGCAGCCGACATTATTGCTCGAAGGCATGACCGTCGGAGGAACGCAGGTATAAAAACCGACCCGGCCAATCTAGGTTGGCTGGGCGGTGATTGGCCGGGCGGAAAAAAGCATGACAGTCGGCGGCACACAGGTGTAACCGCGCATGCATACTATGATCCACGTACTGACGCGGTTTTCGCATACAAACAACTATCCCCGGCCTATATACAATCAATGGTTGTATATATTTAATCGCTTGCTAATGATTCTGCGTTAGAATTATTTATGCGTAAAATTTTTCCAATCCTTCTGATGATTCTTTCGCTCGCCACCGCCGATTGTGTGGCGGGCGAATATCCATCTGTATCGCTGCCGAACGGATATGCGGCGGAATTGATCCGCGTGATCGATGGCGATTCCATTCAGGTTCGCGTGCGCATCTGGATCGATCAGGACGTTATTACAACCGTACGGTTGCAGGGTTTGGATACCGCAGAATTGCGGTCGCATTGCGCGCGCGAACAGGAATTGGCGGTTGCGGCCAAAACCCGCCTGGACGATTTGGTACGTGGCCAGAAATTGGAATTATACGACGTCCAGCGCGACAAATACGGCGGACGTGTGATCGCGAAATTGCGCACCAAGGATCATAACGATCTTGCCGAATTGTTGATTCAAGAAAATCTGGGTCGCCGCTATGCAGGCGAAAAACGCCAATCATGGTGCAACAAGCAATTGTCGCAAGCGCAGTACAATAATCAGTATAAATAAACCAATACCGGAAAAAGCCTATCGCACATGGGCTCGCGCCACAAGCGGTGGCCGCACCGGCCCCTTCGGACGGTTCGGCGCGGAAACGCGCGATCCTCCGTCTTGATCACGATCCGGATCACTCTGATCCAAACTGCTTTGATCTGGCCGATTCAAGATATTTTTCATTCCGCCGTTTACAAGCGCACGAGTAGCGTTATGGCCTTTTGCTAAAAATCGCTGTTGCGCCAACTGTACCGTCAACTCTTTTGACCATTTCCCCAGCAAATTGATTCTTTTGGATTCTGCCCTACGATATAACGTAATTCCAGAGGCAAGCGCCATGAATCCTGCAACCGCACCAATTGCGATTGCACCGGGAAAAGCGACTGCTGCAGGCAAAATAATCGCCGCCATCAACAAGGATAAATTTCGCGCGCGGCCATAAGATTTTTGGCGCTGATTCCAGTCAGCCAAAGTTTGATCAACGCGCTGTTTGGTTGCCTGCGTTTCAAGCAAATTGGCAGATTCCACCGAATCATAATCCGCGCGCGAAGAAATATCCGAAGGATATAACCCAGCATTGCGTGAGAAATTTCTTTGCATGCTCACTCTTTATTTTAAAGCGCTATTTTATTTCTATTAAAGTACTAATACAAAAATTTTATGTCAATAAATAAATTTATTTAATAATTTATGCATCAAATATATGATAAATAAAGAATCTTAATTTTTAGATAGGTAAAAAATCCAGTCAGCCGCCATGCAGGCGAAAAACGCCAATCATGGTGCAACAAGCAATTGTCGCAAGCGCAGTACAGTAATCAATATAAATAGATCAAAGCAGGCAAAAACCCGGTTTCATGGCCATATTCGATCAATTCTAAAATCGGAAAAGCCAACAAAAACCAAACCGCATCGCGCAAAGTCAGCATCATAAAACGCGGACTGGCGGAAACCAGCGCGGGCGAACGCCACAGCGAAAAATCCGGCGCCCAAGCAGGCGTGCGTGCGCGGTAATTTTCATATTCAATACCGAATTTTTCTTGCAAGAACCCTTCTTCGCGCGCAACCACTTTTGGATAGTACAAAATAAATGCCGCGCACAAGATGATGCAGAATGTGATCATCCCGGTGATCATGCCGATCCCGGCAACACCCAAGAAACTGAACACGTATAATGGATTACGCACCACCGAATACGGCCCGTCGACAATCAATGTTTCGTTTTTCCGTCCGCCAACATACATGGTGCAAGCAACGCGCCCCGCAACCGCGATAATCGCCAGAATATAACCGATCCATTCGGTGACATCTTCGACCATCGGCATGGCCGGGGAACAAAAAAGCAATATCCCGACGCACAAGGCGGCGAAATACCGCGTCCATTTAATCCGCGATTTCAACAATTTGGTTTGTGGCTTGATAATGTTTTCCATAATTGGTTTTTGCACTTTAAATGTGGCGGAATCAAGCCGCATTTTTTCCCCTGTTTAAGCGGTTATCGATCAAATCCTGAACCACGCCAGGATCGGAAAGCGTTGAAATATCGCCCAAATTGCCGGTTTCATTTTCGGCGATTTTCCGCAAAATACGGCGCATGATTTTTCCCGATCTGGTTTTCGGCAAACCGGGCGCGAATTGCAAAAAATCCGGCGTGGCGATGGCGGAAATTTTTTGCCGCACCAACGCGATCAATTCACGGCGCAAATCGTCGGATGCAACAATACCGTTTTTCAACGTGACATAGGCGTAAATTCCCTGGCCTTTGATGTCATGCGGCATGCCCACCACGGCGGCCTCGGCGACCGATGGATGTTCGACGAACGCGGATTCGATTTCCGCCGTCCCTAAACGATGCCCGGAAACATTGATCACATCGTCGACCCGCCCGGTGATCCAATAATATCCGTCTTCATCCCGCCGCACGCCGTCGCCGGTGAAATATTTTCCAGGATAGGTTTTAAAATACGTGTCGATAAACCGCGCATGATCGCGATACACGCTGCGCGCCTGGCCGGGCCAGGAATCGGCGATAACCAAATTGCCTTCGCATGCGCCGGATAAAATATTGCCCCCCGCATCGACGATTTCGGGTTGAATGCCGAACAGCGGCAATGTGGCGGATCCGGGCTTTAAAACCGTGGCGCCTGGCAATGGCGAAATCAAAATTCCGCCGGTTTCGGTTTGCCACCACGTATCGACAACCGGGCAACGCGAATCGCCGACGATATTGTAATACCACATCCATGCTTCGGGGTTTATCGGCTCGCCGACCGAACCCAACAACCGCAACGATTCGCGGCCGGTTGATTTTACAAACGCGTCGCCTTCGCGCATCAATGCGCGGATCGCCGTCGGCGCTGTGTAAAATATGCTGACGCGGTGTTTGTCGATCACTTGCCAAAACCGCGAATGATCGGGGTGATTCGGCACGCCTTCGAACATCACCGTGGTCGCGCCGTTGGCAAGCGGGCCATAAACGATATAACTGTGCCCGGTGATCCAGCCAATATCGGCGGTGCACCAATAAATATCTTCGCGATTGTAATCGAACACATAATGATGGGTCATCGCCGCGTACAACAAATATCCGCCGGTTGTATGCAAAACGCCCTTTGGTTTTCCGGTCGAACCGGACGTATACAAAATAAACAGCGGATCTTCGGCGCCCATATGTTCCGGCGCACAATCGGCATCTACATTCCGCACCGCTTCGTGCCACCATACATCGCGCGCGGAATCGAACGCGACCGCGCCGCCGGTGCGCCGCACCACCAGCATTTTTTCGACACTGGGACAATTTTTAACCGCCAAATCCGCGTTTTTCTTGAGCGGAATGGATTTCCCGCCGCGCAATCCTTCGTCGGCGGTGATCAGAATCTTGGAATCGCAATCTTGGATCCTGCCCGCCAGCGATTCGGCGGAAAATCCCGCAAACACAACAGAATGCACGGCGCCAATGCGCGCGCAAGCCAGCATGGCATAGGCCGCCTCGGGTATCATCGGCAGATAAATCGTCACGCGGTCGCCGCGCGCGACACCGAGTGATTTTAAAACATTCGCCATGCGGCAAACGCGTTCGTGCAATTGGCCATAGGTTATTTTTTCGGAATCTTTTGGGTCATCGCCTTCCCATATAATCGCCACGCGATTTTTATGTTCGGATAAATGCCGGTCGATACAATTGTGCGATACGTTCAAAACCCCGTCTTCGTACCAACGAATCCGCGCATTATCCGCAAAATCGACATCCTTAATTTTGCGCGGAAATTTGAACCAATCCAAGCGTTTGGCCTGCACCGCCCAAAATTGATCGGGATGGCCGACCGACGCCGCCATCATCGCCCCATATTGATCGCGGTTGATATTGGCCATGGCCGCGAAATCCGGATCAATTGGAATCAATGTCATGATCGTCCTCGTTTTTCATATGAATGATTTTTTTCGCCATCGCCAGTGAAAATCCGGCCATGGCGAATTGCTGCAGTTGTTTTTTGTATTCTTTTTCGCGCGCCCCGGCAAACGGTCCCAATTTTTTGCGCCGCGCGAACGACATGGCCGATTGATATTCCAAATCCGGATCATCCGCCAATATCTGGTCGAGCGCGGATTGCGCGTCTTGATCATGAATGCCTTTTTGTTTCAATTTGGCGCGGATTTGGCGCAGCGATTTTCCGCCCGAATGCATCGAACGGATTTTATGCCACGCAAAATCCCGGTCATTCAGCAATTTGCGGGCGGCAATCGCCGCAATCGTCGTCTCGACCATGCCCAGGAATTTTTCATCGCGGTGCACGCCCGATTTGCGCAACCGGCGCAATAAAACCTGACGCAACGAATGGGTGGATGCGGCATAACGCTGCAAATAAAACAAGGCCGCTTTTTCCAAATATTCGGCCGTAATGGTCCGCGGTTTGGGCGGGTTTTTCCTGTCTTGCCCGCCTGATTGGCGTTGCGACTTTTTTGCGATTGCACTGGCGGAATTCATGCCGATAGCCTATGATTATGAACCTATAAACTAATGACGCAGCACAAAAATACCAGGATTATTTTATTCCATGAATCAGGCTTTTTCTTTGGATAAACCGGTCACCGACGCATTGATGCCCTTGGCGCGCCGCGCCAATTTGGCTTTTACCCATGGAACAGGGGTTTATTTGCATGGTTACGACGGCAAAAAATATTTGGATTTTCTGGCGGGGATCGCCGTTTGCTCGCTGGGGCACTGTCATCCGCATTTGGTAAAAACCATGCGCGATCAGGCCGAAAAATTATGGCATTGTTCGAACCATTTCCGCATCCCCGAACAAGAACGTTTGGCCGAACGGCTGACTGCGGCAACGGGAATGGAACAGGCGTATTTTTGCAATTCCGGCGCCGAAGCGAATGAATCCGCGTTTAAATTGACGCGAAAATATTTCGACGATATTGGACAACCGGAACGGTACCGTGTCATCACATTCGATCAAGCGTTTCATGGCAGGACATTGGCGGCATTGACCGCAACCGGACAGGATAAATACCTAAAAGGATTTTATCCAAAAGTCGACGGATTCGACAAGGTCGCGTACGGCAACATGAACGAATTGCGCGCGGCGATCACCCCGGAAACCGCGGCGATTATGATCGAACCCGTTCAGGGCGAAGGCGGACTGCGCGCCGCGAGCGATGAATTTTTACGCGATTTACGCAAAACCTGCGATGAATTTGGTTTGCTGTTGATATTCGATCAGGTGCAATGCGGCGTTGGGCGCACGGGCAAATTTTGCTCGCACGAATGGTCTGGCGTTAAACCGGATGTATTGACCTTTGCCAAAGGATTGGCGGGCGGATTCCCGATCGGCGTTTGCCTTTCCACCAAACGCGCCGCAACCGGCATGACGCCCGGCAGCCACGGCACAACGTTCGGCGGCAATCCAATGGGATGTTCGATCGCCAATGCGGTTTTGGACATCATGCTGGCGCCTGGATTTTTCGACAATGTTCATCAAATGGGATTGCGTTTGAAATCCGGGCTGGGCGATCTGGCCAAAAAATACGCCGATGTGATGGTCGAGCCGCGCGGGCGCGGTTTATTGGCCGGGTTTCAATTGCGCGCGGACATCGTTAATACCGATTTTGTGCCCCTGCTGCGCGCGAACGGTTTATTGACAACGGTTGCGGGCGATAACTGCATCCGGCTTGTGCCGCCATTGATTGTGAATGCCGAACATATCGACGAAGCGTTGTCGATTATCGAAAAAACCTGCCGCGAATACAAAAGAGCATAAAGTGACCGAACATCCCGAAGAAATCACCCTGTCATCCATACCCAGCATCGACGATTTCATTCTGCCGTTTCAAATCGAAAGTTTGCAAATACGCGGCCGTTTGGTGCGGTTATCCACCGTGGCCGACACAATCATTCACAAACACGAATATCCGCCGCCCATCGCGCAAATCGTAGGCGAAAGCCTGGCTATCACGACCGCTTTGGCCAACATGCTGAAATTCGACGGCATCTTTACTTTGCAAACCAAAACCGATGGCGCTGTGCGTTTTTTGGTATCGGACATGACCAGCGAAGGCCATTTGCGCGGTTATTGCCATTACAATGAAAATGAGATTCAAAAATTGATCGGCGAAAATCCGGGCGATTTGTCGTTGCCGCGATTGATGGGATCGGGATATTTGGCATTCACCGTCGATCAAGGCGACAAAGCGGATCCATACCAAGGCATCGTCGAATTACAGGGCAATAAATTGGTCGATTGCGTGCATCATTATTTTCAGCAATCGGAACAATTGCAGGCCGCGATCAAAATCGCCGCCAGCGAAGTCAAAAGTTTAGGCGGACGCAACCATTGGCGCGCCGGCGCGATCATGTTGCAACGCATACCGCTCGAAGGCGGTAATACCATACAACTGGATGCCGAAGAACAAGAAGACGGCTGGCGCCGGTTGATGTATTTATTGGGCACATGCACCGATCAGGAATTGGTCGATCCATACCTGACCGCGCAACAATTGCTGTACCGTTTGTTTCACGAAGACGGGGTTCGCGTGTTCCGCCCCACAGCCCTGGTGCATAAATGTCGCTGTAGCCGGGAACGGGTGGAAAATGTTTTGCGCCGTATGGACGCAGAAGATTTGCAAGATATGCAAATTGATGGCAAAATCGTCGTCAGTTGCCAATTCTGCAATTCCAAAGAAATTTTCCTGTGGGACGATGTGCGTGAAAACAATGCGCGCCCCGCCCCGGATAATCCAGATTCCAATTCAAATGCCAATCCAACCGAGAAAGGTTAAGCCCATGAAAAAAATACTGTCGTTATTTTTGATGATCGGATTTTTATCCGCTTGCGCCAGCGACGAAGCCGTTGCGCCAATCCAAGAAATGAGTTTCAAAGACCAGGCGCCTATCGCGCTTGCGGTATCCGATTTCCAAATCATCCAGGAATACAAATCCCCAATGGCCGCGCCGAACGTGGAACATTTATTCCCAACCACCCCGGCGAAAGCCGTTGAAATTTGGGTGCGCGACCGCATGGTCGCCAAAGGCGGCCAATTTCTGGCGCGCGTGGTTGTCCGTGACGCCAGCGTAAAAGACACCGAATTGCCGTATGCCAAAGGATGGCGCGGATGGTTCAAAACCGAAGAAACCAACCGTTATGACGGATCGTTGTCGGTGATGATTGAAATCGTCCGCCCGGACGGTTATGTCGAAGCGTATGTATCCGCGAAATCGACCCAAAGCCGCACCGTTTTAGAAGGCACATCGGCATCGGAAAAGGACCGGATCTGGAACGATTTGACAGCATCCATGGCCAGCGACATCAACCGCGAACTGACCAAACAAATCAGCGCCAATTTCGGCCCGATTTTAGGCAGCAGCGGCCCAGGCGTGATGTAATACGATTATATAAAATGCGATAATCATCGCAAGAACACAAATCGAAAAAGCCGCCCAAATGGGCGGCTTTTTTATGCGATTCAAATAGATTAAAAAATTACACGCCGCGAATCAGACGCAACACTTCTTCGCGTTTGGCGGTATCGTTTTCATAAGCGCCCAGCGCCTGTATGGTAATCATGCTGACGCCCGGTTTATGCACGCCGCGAATGGTCATGCATTCATGCACGCCTTCGGCCACGACAATCACGCCCTTTGGCTGTAGATGTTCGAAAATGGCGGTTGCGATTTCCGATGTCAATTTTTCCTGGATTTGCAGGCGTTTTGCGAATACTTCGACGACGCGCGCCAATTTACTGATCCCGACCACCATTTTATTCGGCAAATACGCGATATGAATTTTTCCGGTAAACGGCATAATATGATGTTCGCAATGCGATTCATATGCAATATCGCGCAATATCACAACGTCTTGATAAGCCGGCGGCTGATCGAATGTTTTGCCCAAAATTTCCGCGGGATCTTCGGCATAACCGCGGAAAAATTCTTCGAACGCGCGCACGACGCGATCGGGGGTTTCAATCAATCCATCGCGGTCCGGATCGTCGCCGGCATACCGTATCAATGTGCGCACCGCATCCATCGCCTGTTCCGCGGACGGTTTTTTATGATCGCCCAATTGATGGATCGATTCGATCAAATTGGTGACTGTGTTTGTTTTGCTCATAAATCTGCCTTTTTATTTTTTGTTTATTGCATCTTGCAATTATTGTACTTGGATCGGTTGATACGGGCTGTCCAATGAAAAAGCGGGAATATCGACATCGAACCGCGTACCCGCCTGGCTTTCCATTTCATATGTGCCAGTCATAATACCCGATGGGGTGGGCAATGGCGTGCCGCTGGTATATTCATACGCATCGCCCGGATTCAAAACCGGTTCTTCGCCGACAACGCCCGCGCCGCGCACTTCGTGCGTCATTCCATAAGAATCGGTTATTTTCCAATACCGGTTGCGCAATTGCACGACATCGTCGCCGCAATTTTCAATCCGCACATGATACGCCCAAACATAATTGTTTTTGGCAGGCGCCGATTGATCGCTTAGATAGGTCGGTTTAACGGTAACGCGAATATTATTGGTAATTTTGCTGTACATAATCTTTTTTGACGCTTGGAATTTTAACCGTCGGAATCATAGCGCAAAGGCGCGGCTGTTTCCATAGCCAATATAAGCCTGATAATTCAATAAAAAAGGGGGCAAAAGCCCCCTTTTTCGCAAATATCGAATCGGTTGGATTAATCAATAGTGACGGTTGCGCGGCGGTTTTTGCCTTCGCGCATGCCATCGCCTGTTGGAATCGCAAGATCGGATTCGCCGCGTGCTTGGATGCGGATATTTTTAGCCGGAACGCCCGATTCCACTAAAACCCGGCGCACGGCCATGGCGCGGCGGTGCGACAGCGCGCGATTATACGCATCGCTGCCCGCGGTGTCGGTGAATCCGGAAACGGTTACTTTGGATTTCTTGCCGGCTTGTTTGGCAATCGATTTCAATTCCTTGGTATCGTCCGGAGTCAGGGCGGCGGAATTAAAGTCGAAATAAATCTTGCCGTTGGCGGATTGCGCGGTCGGAGCCGAAGTGCGGCGCGATTTCGCTGCATCTTTTGCTTTTGCGGCCAAAGACGGTTCCGCGCGTTCCAATGCCGCAAAAGCGGTCATGAATTCATTGCGGCATTCGGCGATGTGCGCCGGTTGATGATTTTCTTCTTGTTGTTCGACCCAGCAATCATATTTTGCCATCGCGCGCGCAGCCAATGTCGGCGACGATTTTTTGGCGCCGTTGGCCAGAATGTAATCCAGGCGGTAATAATAATTTTCGATTTCCGCGAAATTGTGATCCGGCAAATTCCAATCGCTTGGATTTTCCGGCATTACGTTTTCGCCATTCAGGGCTTGCAAACCTTTTTGCGCGAAATGATCCGCATCAGGCCAGTCATATTGAGCCGCCTCGGATTTCACAAAGGATTTGTATTCTTTTACGAGTTCCTGGGTAAAGGCGGTGCCCTTAACGCCAGCATCGCGGAAATTGTCGATATTCACGCCAGCGCAACCGGACAATCCCAGTACCGCGACGGCTAAAACCAAACGTTTGAACATTTGTCGTCTCCTTAAAATAAAACTTTAATATCAATAAGTTACGCGGGACGGCAAAATGGCCTGAAACCCCTATCCTTGTGTGCCGCACCCGGTATCATTTTGCAACCAAAATGCATGGCTTGATCGGCAAGTTTTCCGTGCATCGACATTTCTGCACGCGCCGCCCCGTAAAAACGCCGTACAAGAATTGACCTTTGCTGATAAAGATGCAATGTGTGTTGCATGAACCCAACCTTAATTTTCGCTGTGGCGGCGGGCGGCGCGATCGGATCGGTTG
>CAYWJR010000043.1:0-12483 GCA_964458615.1 uncultured Alphaproteobacteria bacterium | reverse complement strand
GGATCCAAGGCGAAAGCGGCGCAGGAACTGGGCGTGAAAATTTTATCGGAAGATGAGTGGTTGCGATTAATTTCGCAATAACACCAAACCTGTCCGATTGCGATCCCAAACATAAGCGGTCGTTTTTTGAATTACTTTATCTTACGCGCGTTAACCGCAAAACTGCGGCATGAACGCTTCCTTTTGGAGCGGTTAATATGCCGCGCTGAAACAGGCTTGCATAAACCACTCTCGCGCCCTGGACAAACGAACTCGTTTTCGCAACAGCATTCGGGCTGGTCGATCTGCCTCTTCCGGTGTGAATAGCGCTGGTGATTGCGTGGCCAGCCGGGCGACTAGGATCTAAAGTAAAAATCAATACGCTGTCCGAATGCGGGCTCTGAAAAACCCATTCTCGGCCACCTTTCAAAAATCCATAAGAAATGCTATCCGGCTTGCTGACCCATACGGAATTATCCTGATTTTTCTGAACGGTAAGCAATTTGTTGTCTAAAAAATAGCTGGTTTTCATTCGGCCTCTCCTTCACACAATAAGCGCTATAAATATCCTTAAAAGATATATATGTCAACTCTTGAGATTTTAAGGAAAATCTATATTTTCGCGGTCGCGCGTTTCAACCAGGCGGCGGTTTTTTTATCCAGTTTTTTGTGCAATTCGCGGTACACGCGCGCGTGGTAATCGTTCAGCCATTGTAATTCAACACGGGTCATCATTTTTGGATCGATCAATTTCCGGTCGATCGGCGCCAATGTCAGCGTTTCGAATTTCAAAAAGCCCTTTTTGCCTTTGACCGGCTGAACCATGATCAAATTTTCAATCCGAATTCCATACGCGCCGGTTTTATAATATCCGGGTTCGTTCGAAATCACCATGCCGGGGCGCAACGCGACACGGCTTGGATTTTTGCTGATGCGTTGCGGGCCTTCGTGAACGCATAAATAACATCCAACGCCATGTCCCGTGCCATGGTCGTAATCCAATCCAATTTCCCATAAAAACTGCCGCGCCAAACTATCTAGTTGACTGCCGCTGGTGCCCGCCGGGAATTGCGCCATCGCCAATGCAATATGGCCGCGCAACACGCGGGTGAACCGGTCGCGTTGTTCGCCCGAAACCTTGCCCAACGAAATGGTGCGGGTAATGTCGGTCGTGCCATCCAAATATTGCGCCCCTGAATCCAATAATAATATGTTATTGGCCGACAATTTCGATTTGGTTTTGGGATTGGCGCGGTAATGCACAATCGCGCCGTTTTTGCCAAATCCCGCGATGGTCGCAAACGAATCGCCGCGATAGGATTTATCCATCGCGCGGAATTGTTGCAACCTTGTGTCCACCGAAATCTCGTCGTGCCGCGCCGGATTTTGCGCCGACATCCACGCCAGAAATTTTACCATCGCCACGCCATCGCGTTTGTGCGCGGCGCGCATGCCGTTTTGTTCGGTTTTATTCTTGCACGATTTGGGTAAAACGCATGGATCATCCGCCCGGTGCAATTGCGCGCCCGCATCCATCAAAGCCGCTTCGATCCGCGCATTGACGGTCAACGGATCGATCCATATTTTTTTCCCGCCCAACAATTTCAAATCCGCCCACAAATCGGCCGGGTTGCGCGGCGAAACCGCATTGCCGAAATATTTTTTTACCTGCGGCGTCAATTTTTTATCATCGATATACAAATCAACCGACGCATCGGCGCGCAAAACCGCGAACGCCAAAGACAGCGGATTGAATTCCACATCGTTGCCGCGAATATTCAAAATCCAGGCGATGGAATCAGGTTGCGTCAATATCGCGGCGTCACACCCGGCAGACCGCACGATTTCCGCGATTTGCGCGCGTTTTTCGGCCATGCCTTGCCCAGCGTATTTTTTATCCCAAATTTCAATTTTGCTTTGCGGCGCGGCGGGGCGCGACAGCCATACGGCATCGACCGGGTTTTGTTCGGTTGCAACCAATTGGATTTTATTTATTTTGGCGGCGGCAAAATACCGCGCCAATTCGGCGGGCGTGTGCAATGCCGGGTCATATCCGATTTTCGCATTTTTGGGCGCGTTCGCCGCAATCCATTCGGACGGCGGATTTTCGATTAGATGGCAAATTTGAAATTGCTTTTTATCGACTTCTTTGGCGACCTGAATTGTGTAACGCCCGTCGGCGAACACCGCCGCCTTGTCCATCAATATAATCGCGGCGCCCGCCGATCCCGTGAACCCGGTTATATATGCCAGCCGTTCGTTGCAGGGCGGTAAATATTCGTTTTGGTATTCATCGGCATGCGGCACGATGAATCCATCGAGATTAAGGCCGCGTAATTTTTGCCGCAATTGGGATAAAGACATATTCTAATTTAGGCTTGGAAAACCAGCGTGTGCCAGCCATCGCGGGTAATGCGGCCGCAGAATCGCATCCCCTGTTGCGCATACGCCATCGCGACCTTGCGTTCCTGATTGGCCAGCAAGCCGGATAACACCACAAACCCGCCTTTTTTGACAACGCCGCGCATATCCCGCGCCATCAACGATAACGGTTTAGCCAGAATATTGGCCAGAACCAAATCATATTGGCCGCGATTGCGGGCAATCGCGGGTTTAAATCCCTTGGACACGCCCGCGTGAATCCGGCCATGCAATTTGTTGCAACGTAAATTGATTTTGGCCACGCGCGCCGCCTCGGGATCGATATCGACCGCCAAATTGCGCGCGCGTGGAAAAATCCGCGCGGCGGCCATCGATAAAATCGCCGTGCCGCAACCCATATCGCAAATATTGGAAAATTTGTGCGCGCGGGACAGGCGGTCGATCGCCACCAAACATCCCCACGTGCTGGAATGTTGCCCGGTGCCAAATGCCGTTGCGGCATCGATTACAATCGGTTGCACGGCGGGCGGCAATTTCGGTTTATCGCTGGGATGCACATAAAAACGCCCGGCGCGGATCGGGGCGAAAGATTCCTGATTTTTTTTCAACCAATCGGTTTGCGGCAATTTTTGCAACCGCATCACCCGCCATTCGCACCCCGCAGATTGCAACATCTTTCTTATTTTCGCCAAATCGGGCTTGGATTGAAAAATCGCGTCCAATTGCCAGCGTTCCGCGAATTCCTCCGCAGATGCGGTTTTTTGCCCCGGTTCTTCGAACCATGTCACCGCCAATGCCATGCCCGACAAAATTTCTTCGGCCATGAACGCGTGGCGTTGATCCAATTTGATGGATAATTGAAACATGCCGTTACACCGCCGTCACGAATGATTCGACCACTTTTTTGCGTCCTGCCTTTTCGAAATCGATTTCCAATTTGTCATGATCGACGGCAACGATTTTGCCGTATCCGAATTTTTGATGGAACACGCGTTTTCCGACCGAAAAACCGGATTCGGATTGCATGCTGGATTCGATGCGGCGCGGCGTAACATCGATCATCGATGAGCGTCCGCCGCCACGGTATGAATCCCAATTATAATCCGCGCCGCCGCGCCCGCCGCGCCCGCCGCCCCGTTCGCCGCCATATCCGCGCGCGCTTCCCATATATCCGCCGAATTGGCGCCTGGATCCGTCGACGAAATCGATATGTTTTTGCGGAATTTCGCCGATAAACCGGCTTTGCATATTGTTTTGCCACTGATTGTAAACACGTCGCGAATGCGCGAACGATACAAAGGCGCGTTTTTTCGCGCGCGTCAAACCGACATACGCCAAACGCCGTTCTTCTTCCAATCCGGTCGCGCCGTTTTCATCCATGGATTTCTGGCTTGGGAAAATGCCTTCTTCCCATCCCGGCAGGAATACATAATCGAATTCCAAACCTTTGGCGCCATGCAACGTCATCAGTGACACCATATCGGTCGACATATCGTCGTTATTGTCCATCACCAAACTGACATGTTCCAAAAACCCAAGCAGATTTTCGTATTCCGCCATGGCGTTGATCAATTCCTTTAAATTTTCAAGCCGCCCCGGCGCTTCGATCGATTTGTCGTTTTGCAACATCGCCGTGTATCCCGATTCTTCGAGAACGGTTTGCGCCAATTCCGGGTGCGGCATGGTGTCGGCCATTTTCGCCCAACGTCCGATGTCGGTTACGAACTGGCGCAAATTTTTGCGCGCCGCGCCGCGAATTTCATCGGTTTCCACCAGGCGCAAGGTCGATTCGAACAAACTGACCCCATGGGCGCGGGCATATTGATGCAATATTTGCACGCTGGCTTCGCCGATGCCGCGCCGCGGCGTATTCACGATGCGTTCAAACGCCAAATCGTCCGACGGCGATACGATCAGGCGCAAATACGCGATCGCATCGCGGATTTCGGCGCGTTCGTAAAACCGCAAACCGCCGACCACCTTGTACGGAACGCCCAATTGGATCAATCGTTCTTCGAATTCGCGGGTTTGAAAACCGGCGCGCACCAACACCGCCATTTCCGACAATTTAATCCCCGCGCGTTGACCCGATTCGATTTCATCGCCTATGCCGCGCGCTTCGTCTTCGCCGTCATAACAACTGCGGATTTTGATCGGCTCGCCCATATCGGCGTCGGTCCATAATGTTTTGCCGTGGCGTTCTTCGTTGTGCGAAATCACCGCGCTGGCCGCCGCCAAAATATGCCCCGTCGAACGGTAATTTTGTTCAAGCCGGATTATTTTCGCATCCGCGAAATCCTTGTCGAATTTTAAAATATTGCCGACTTCGGCGCCGCGCCAGGAATAAATCGATTGGTCATCGTCGCCGACGCAACAAATATTTTGATGTTGCTGCGCCAACAAACGCAGCCATAAATATTGCGATACGTTCGTGTCCTGATATTCATCGACCAAGATGTACCGGAACAGATTTTGATATTGTTGCAATATGGCGGGATGTTTTTGAAAAATTTGCAGATTGTACAGCAACAAATCGCCGAAATCGGCGACGTTCAACGCAACCAAACGCGATTGATAGGCGCGGTACAACATGATCATGCGCCCGCCCGCCAATTCGCCCGATTCGGCGGCGGAAATTTTATCGGGCGTTAAACCTTTGTCTTTCCATCGCTGGATCACGGCCATCATCATTTTCGGCGGCGCGTTGTCTTCGGCGATGTTTTCGTCGCGCATGATTTGTTTCAACAACCGCAATTGATCGTCGGAATCCAGAATGGTGAAATTGGATTTCAACCCGACCAGATCGGCGTGACGGCGCAAAATTTTCGCCGCTAGCGCGTGAAACGTGCCCAGCCACAAACCTTCGGCATGCGCGCCCGCCATGCGCGATACGCGTTCGGTCATTTCGCGCGCGGCCTTGTTGGTGAATGTGACGGCCAGAATATTAAATGGCCGCGCCTTACCCAACGCCAATACATGCACCAAACGTGTCGTTAAAACGCGGGTTTTTCCGGTGCCCGCCCCGGCCAGAACCAAAACCGGCCCGTCGACCGTTTCAACGGCGGCGCGTTGCGATGGATTCAATCCATCCAAATACGGATATTGCGGTTGTGCGGTGGCCAAATTGCTTTGCATCCTTGATTTCTAAGCCATTTAATCAGAGAAACAAAGCAAGAACCGACAAAACCGGTTCATTATCCCCTCTTGATCCAATCCTTGCAAAACGTATCTTTTTGCGATATATTGCGTGAATGTTTTTATCGATCAACCCGCAACCGGTTACCGGTTCATTCGATTCCGCCCTGCTTGCAAACTTGGGCGGGGAGCGGCGCATTGGCCGCACCGAAGCGGGCAATGGCAATAACCAGCAAAAACAGCAGCCGCAAAACCCAGAACAACAAACCGGTTTGCAGCACTTGGTTGGAACCGCGCAATCCGTTTCCGCGCAACCGATTGCGCGCGCGGCCGATACGGTGACATTCATAGGCGCCGTGCCGAACGCAACCACATACTCGCACCTGGCAAGATGCCCTGCCGTTATGCGGGCATTATCCGAACGCATGCGCCAAATCGCCGCCTAATCTGGCGGCGGAATAATTCCTACAATTGACAGATTTTTTTTCCCGAACACTCGCGGTGAGATTTTTAGGCGGTTCTACGATTAGCCTAATTGCTCAAAAATTAATCACGAATTAACGTACAACAGCCATAGAAAACTCATCTAAAATTTTTCTTGCCAGTTTTTCATCTATATGACGCTTTACTGATAATTCAGCGCTTAGTAAATCCTGGGCTCCTGGTCGTATGCCATCGACAAGCACCACACGCCCAATTGTTACTTTTCCTTCATCAATTGGGACTTGCCACTGTTTCGCTGTTTGCATTGAAATTTCAGATGCGGAATGTGATGAACTATATATCACTATTTGCCTAGCAGGCCTATCATATGCACCTGCGAGAGCCAAAGCAGAATAGGATCCGCCGAACAGCATCATTGCAGAGCCACTACTAGCCGGAATAGTTTCTTCTCTCGCTGTGGTATCAACAAAATGAAAACTATTATCTTTTATAAAACCAAAACATGCTTCTTTTGTTTCAGAATTACATATCAATATTCCATGGCCAGTCTGATTTAATGATTGGATCAAACTGTCATATGTGTGAGGCCTGTGTATATACCCATTCAAAGCGAACACCCCTCCTACAAACAACAAGGGTAAAGAGAACAACGTTGCCAAACCCACTAAGTCGTTATCTAATATTCGATCCAAACTCGATTTTTGTGCGGGATTTGCGTTTATGGTTGTTGGTTGATTGTTCATTTTAACGTCTCCTGATCTGCGATGTTATATTTCGCAGATCAAAAGTCAAATGACAGAAAAATTACATCGAATACAACCGCTGGTTTTTCTGCACTTAAGAGAAAATGAGTGAAAGAAAAGGTTTTAAAACCTGTATTAGGCCGCTCTGCGGCTATTGCCGCGCGCGATGTAATGTTCGCGAACGCGCAATTGTTTTTCTAAAAAATCGCGCGACAATTCGTATCTTGTGATCGCGACTTCTTTGCCATCCACCATGATGCGGCCGGTGTGCCATGCATCGCGCAACCGTTCCGGTTGGTGGCGGATCGGACGGTCGCCCAATTCGGCGACCACAATACGATCCATTTCCACGGTATTTTCGATTGCCTGGGTTGTTTCCTGAACCACATCGCGGCCATTGATGCGGCGCGTGCGTTGTTCGGCCGATTGTTGCAATTCCAGCGATCCTGTGCGTTGCGCCACGCTGGACGACGATGCGGCGGTGGCGGCGGCGATTGCATCGGGGGTCAATTTTTTGCGCGGCGCGGATATCGACATCGCGCCCTGATTGTTAGGGCGGTAATTTTCCGGCAATACCAGGCGCAAATTGGGGCGCGATACCGCGAATTTACCCGTTACCGGGTGATAATACACGCCGGATCCATGCGATGCCGAATATGCCGGCGATGCGGATTTCGAAAAACGGGACGCCACGGGAAAGATTGCCTAGCTGATTTTCTGCGCGGTATTGGACGCATTTTCCGTGTTGTCGTTGGCGACGTTCACGGGTTGGGTGGATTGAGGGGTGCGGAAAAAGCCCATTGCCTTGTCCGAAATCATCCATTGCAAGTCAAACGCAGTAAAATTATCAACGACCATGTGAATTTCCTTATTTTATTATTATATTGCTCCACTGATTGCCGGATACTATCACAATTTTTGACCATTTTCAATGTCTGTTTTGACATGGATACGATTGCCTGAATCAAGCTTTTGCAGTAATTTTCTTATAAGGATATATATGGTTTTAAAAAGAAACAAAATGTTCCACGTGGAACATTTTGTAACTTTATAACTTTTCTGGTTTCTAGGCGGTTTTCGCCAATTTCAAACGCGGCACCGTATCCGGCAATCCCAATTCCCGGCGCATCGCGCGCGCGGCGGCAACCATGGATTCCAACGCCGCTTCGGTTTCCGGCCATCCGCGGGTTTTCAATCCGCAATCCGGATTGACCCAGATATGCTCGGGCGGCAATAAATCTTTGGCCTTGTGCAACAGATCCAGCATTTCCTGCGTCGATGGAACGCGCGGGCTGTGGATGTCGTATACGCCTGGGCCGATTTGATTCGGGTATTTGAAATTCACGAACGCGTTCAGAATTTCCATCGCCGACCGCGCGGTTTCAATCGAAATCACATCGGCATCCATCGCGGCGATCGAATCCATAATGTCGTTGAATTCGGAATAACACATGTGCGTGTGAATTTGCGTGTCGTCTTTGACGCCGGATGCGGATAAACGAAACGCCTTGACCGCCCAATCCAAATACGCGTTCCAATCCTTACGGTGAATCGGCAAACCTTCGCGGATCGCGGGCTCGTCGATTTGAATCGCCTTGATCCCGGCGGTTTCCAAATCCACGGCCTCGTCGCGGATCGCCAATGCGATTTGTTTCGCGGTTTCGGATCGCGGTTGATCGTTGCGCACGAACGACCATTGCAAAATCGTGATAGGCCCGGTCAACATTCCTTTGACCGGACGGTCGGTCAACGATTGCGCGTACGAAGACCAACGCACGGTCATCGCGGATTTGCGCGACACGTCACCGTAAATGATCGGCGGTTTTACGCAACGCGAACCATAAGATTGCACCCAGCCGTTTTGCGAAAACACAAAACCGTCCAGTTGTTCGCCGAAATATTCGACCATGTCGTTCCGTTCGAATTCGCCATGCACCAACATGTCGATGCCCAAATTTTCCTGCAATCGGATCGATTGCTTGATTTGATCTTTCAGGAAAAATTCATACGCCGCCTTGTCGCGTTTGCCGGATTTGAATTCGGCGCGCGCCGCGCGGACTTCTTTGGTTTGCGGGAACGATCCGATGGTGGTTGTCGGAAACGCGGGAATTTGCAGAACTTTTGCCTGCGCCGCTTTGCGCGCGGCGAACGGGCTGTTGCGTTTGATCATATTTTCGGTGACATCGGCAGCGCGTTTTTTCACGGCCGGATTGTGAATCAATTTCGATTGCAAACGGTCTTGGGCGGATTTGTGATTTTCAGCCAATTCGGATTTCACCGAATCTTCGCCATCGCGCAGCGCGCGGGTTAAAACGTTGATTTCTTCCAGTTTCTGTTTGGCATAAGCCATCCAGTTTTTCACCGATTCATCCAATTTTATTTCGCCCGCCAAATCGATCGGCGTGTGCAGCAAAGAACAGCTTGGCGCTATTTGCACGCGGTCTTTGCCGATCGCGGATTCGGCTTTTTTCAAAACGGCGAGAGCGGATTTCAAATCGCTTTTCCAAATATTGCGGCCATCGACGATCCCCAGCGACAGCGCCATATTTTTTGGCGCCTTGGAAATGACGTCGTCCAATTGATGCGGCGCGCGCACAAGATCGACATGCAATCCGGCAACCGGCAATTGCGTCGCGGTTTGCAAATTGTCGCCCAACGATTCAAAATACGTCGCCAGCATAATTTTCAATTGCGGCGCGGCGGCGGATAAAAACGCGTATGCTTTTTTGTACGCATCGCGGGTTTTGTCGTCCAAATCCGTTACCAAACACGGTTCGTCCATTTGCACCCACTGCGCGCCAGAGGCCGCCAATTTTTTCAGCAGCTCGGCATATACCGGCAACAATCCGTCCAGCAAATCCAATACATTTCCGCCGTCCGGCATTTTGCCCAACAACAAGAACGTCACAGGGCCCAGCAATACGGGGCGGGCGTTTTTAATTCCCAGCGCCCTTGCTTCGTTGAATTCATTCACCGCCTTGTTGGTGGACAAAGAAAATTTCTGACCCTTGTGAAAAACCGGAACGATGTAATGATAATTTGTGTCGAACCATTTGGTCATGTCCAGCGCCGGAACATCCAATTCGTTTTCATGATCGTGGTGGTGGTGATGCCCGCAACCCGGCCCATGCACGTGGCCCTGGCTGCCGCGCGCCATCGCGAAATAAGTTTTCAACTGCACCGGCTGGCCATCCCATTTATACGCCTTTGGCACAGCGCCGGTCATGGCGATTGTATCCAGCACGTGATCGTACAGTGTGAAATCGTTGCACGGAATAATGTCTATGCCCGCATCCTGTTGCAATTTCCAATGACGCGCGCGCAAATCTTTTGCGACCGCTTGCAATTCCGATTCCGAAATTTCGCCGTGCCAAAAAGATTCCAGCGCGTTTTTCAATTCGCGGCGGAAACCGATACGCGGAAAACCAAGATTAGCGGATAAGGTCATGACAGACTCCTAAATGAAAAAACCAATAAGTGAAAAAACTAACAAGTGAAAAATAAAATGCTATGCAACCGGATTAGCATGAAAATGGTTAACGAAATACTAACAGGTTTAAGGCAACTATCCAGCAATGCCAGCCGCCTGTGGCGCAATCCTGTCGCCAGTGTGGCCGGATCCATGTACGCCGCGCAAACCCAATATATGGCAGACGGCATAAACCAAATCCGGCTTATTCATTGTATAGAAATGGAAATTCCGCACGCCCATCGCATGCAACACCTTGCATTGTTCGGCGGCGGTGACGGCGGCGACGATTTTGCGCGTTTCAGGATCTTGATCCAACGCCTTGAACGTATGGTACAAATGATCCGGGATTTTGGTGTTGCATTGGCTGGCGAATTTCGCGACCTGGGAAAAATTGTGAATCGGCAAAATGCCCGGCACCACCGGCACATTTATTCCCGCTTGGCGCACGCGATCCAGGAAACGCATATATGTCGTCGGTTCAAAAAAGAATTGCGTGATCGCCCTATCCGCGCCCGCATCGATTTTTTTCTTAAGCGCGTCAAGATCGGCGTCCAGCGACGGCGCATCGGGATGTTTTTCCGGATAAGCGGCCACCGATATTTCAAAGTCGTGGCGCTTTTTCAAACCTTCGACCAAAAACGACGTGTACCCGTATCCATCCGGATGCGGCACATACGGCGCACCGCCGGGCATATCGCCGCGCAATGCGATGATGTGGCGGATACCGTCGTTCCAAAACGATTCGGCGATGGAATCGATTTCCGATTTGCTGGCGCCGACACAGGTTAAATGCGCGGCCATGGGTATGCCGGTCGCATTTTGGATTTTCACGGCGGTGGCATGAGTTTTTTCGCGCGTGGTGCCGCCGGCACCATATGTGACGGTCATGAATTTCGGACGCAACGCGGATAATTTTTTACTGGCATCCATCAACGCCGCGTCGGCATCGTCGTTTTTCGGCGGGAAAAATTCAAACGATACATCCAGCCCGCGCAGAAAATCGGTTTGCGGAGAAAACGGCGCGTTTTTGCGCGGCTGTAAAAACAACGACAATTCGGTCAATTTATCGGTCAGGATATTTTTCATGCGGCGATTTTTCTTTTCTTTGGCGGCCTGCCGCCGGCGGCGGCGGATTTTTGCACGGCCAGCATAATGCACATTTTTACCGGCTTTGCGGATTCGGCAATGATGGAAACCGGTTGCGGCATCAATCCCGCGTCTTCGCACCATTCACGCAAATCGGATTCGTCGAATCCCATCCAACGGTGGCCGAATTCGGTGCGGAATTTTTCAACATTATGCGCCGCGAAATCGACGATGACCAAACGCCCGTCGCCGCGCAATACGCGCGCCGCTTCGGCGATTACGTCTTTGGGGCGTTCCGCGAAATGCAGCACGTGATGAATGGTGACTGCGTCGAACGATTTTTCATCCAGCGGCAAATGATACATATCGCCATGTTGCACGCGGCAATTTTGCAAATCCGAAACCATCAAATTCGCGCGCGCCACCGACAACATATCGCGCGACAAATCGATGCCGGTCGCGTGCGTTACGCGCGGGCCGAACAACGACAACATGTGGCCCATGCCGGTTCCGATGTCCAACAGATCCTTGATTTCATCTTCGGGCAGCAATTTGACCAGCGCCTGATCGATCAATTTTTCCGCCGGATAATAATGCCGCAATTTTCGCAACTGTTCGGCGTTTTCCGCTTCGAACGGCGCTGCGACTTTGTGGCGTTTTTGTTTTAACGATTCCAGCGCCCGCGAATCCTGGGTCGAAAATTGATGCAAAGGCAAAATGCGCGCCGCCAATTCCCGTCCGGCCGGATGTTGCGCGACGCGGTAAAACGCAAACGTACCTTCGCGGGTGCGTTCCAAAACATTGGCTTCGCACATCACCTTTAGGTGCCGTGAAATTCGCGGCTGGCTTTGCGCCAGCAATTCGGTCAAATCGGTTACCGACAAATCCGCCCGGTGACAAAACGCCAATATGCGCAACCGGGTCGGTTCCGCCACCGCCCTTAGGGCTGCGAGCAAATCTTGGTCGGTGAATGTTTCTTTGGATTCTGTGTTCATCATTTGGGTCTTGGAATTTGCGAATGTGAATTTGTGAACGATCAAATGTTTCTGTTTAGAATACGATCTATGTATTTGGAATTCATATATTTTTTATTATACTATAAATATATAAACATATCCTTATTTTTTGCGATTTATTTTGCCTTTCCTTGATTCAACACTATGTTTTGTGTTCTAAACCAAACGTTGCGGCAGAATACGCGCTTGGTTTGTGTATTTTTGCCACAATATCTTATTCACACCC
>CAYWJR010000042.1:0-13682 GCA_964458615.1 uncultured Alphaproteobacteria bacterium | reverse complement strand
GCTGGCGCGGTTGGCAACGAAATTGGTGCGCCAATTTTCGTCTAAATCCATCGACAATCTGGCGTTGATATGGCCACGGGTGGTGGTATCGTCCTGGCCATCGCCGCGCCGACGGTCGACTTCGCCAATCGATCCGGCAATATCGGCGACGCCGTTATTCAAACGTTGGCGGTAACGGCTGGATAAAATAAATCCATCCTTGGTCATAATAATCGGTTCGAGTGTCAAATCCTGATGCGGCGCGATATTGATGAAATAAGGCTGCCTGTAAACGAACCCCAATTCATCCGAATTGCTCATCGATGGGCCAAGCAATCCGGTGCGTCTTTTTAACGATGGGTCGGGATGCGCCAAATACGGCGTATAAAAAACCGGTGTGCCGAACAATTCTATTTTCGCGTCTTCGTATTTTATGTCCTGATTTTTTTCGTCATGAACAACTTTTTTGGATTTAACCTGCCAGAATGGCGCCTTTGACGGGTCTTTTGCGCAAGGCAGGCATGGCGAAAAAACCGCATAATCCATTTTGTTGTATTGGCCTTGGGATCGTTGCGCCTGGCGCGCGGCAAAACGGCTATTATCGTTTAAACGCAGGCGCAGATTATGCAATACGCCTTCTTTCATTTCTTCTTTCAATTCGATGAAGTCGGCATAAAAAGTTTCGCCGCCTTTGTCCTGTACGATAATATTGCCGCTGGCGGTCAAAACGCCGTCTTGTTCATTATAACTTAATTGGTCGGCGTTTATATTGCGCCCGGCCTGGGCGATATGAACCTTGCCCCTGGCGGTAATCGATCCGATTTGCTGGTCGTAATAAACGCTGTCCGCTTCCAGGTAAATGGGCGCGTTTTTGATTTCTTCTTTTATGTTTGCCGGCGAAGATTGGAACAGACCCGATGTGTCCTTTGCCATCGCGGGACAGCAAAGCAAAATTACGGCCATAATGATTGGGACAATCCGCATGCTCTAACCGTCCTCGTTATGAAGTAATGTGGCGATGCCCAAAAATGCCGTTACGAAAAACGGCGCCCAGGCGGCGAACACAACCGGGATTCTGCCCGACCCGCCAAGCGCGTGAACGATGTCGGAAAAAGTGTAAAACAGAAATCCGCTGAAAATCCCGCCAACGACCAAAAGTCCGGTGTTTTTATTGCGGCTGGGCGATATGGTAAAACAAGCGGCGATTAAAACCATGGCGATTAAAATAAACGGCGTTGTCAGCATGCCGTGAAAATAAAGCCGGTGCGCCATCGCCGAAAATCCCGAATCCTCTAGAACCTGAATAAATCCGGGCAGTTTCCAGATCGACAGGCTTTCGGGCGGGGCGAAAGATTCCTGGATTTTTTCAACCGTTAGATTGCTGCGCAATTCCAAACGTTTTTTGGCTGTACGTTCACCGTCGCCCTTGGTTTCGGCGGCGTTTTCAAACATCCATTGCCCGCCGGACAATTTCGCCGCGCTCGCATCGATGCGGCGTTTGAAATTGAAATTTTGATCGAATAAAAACGCGTTGATTTCACGCAATGAAAAATCGGATTCGACGACATTCGCGTGTAATATCATCGTATAATCGTCTTCGATTTGCCGCACCCACAATCCGTCCGTCGAAATAAACGATTGGTAAATTCCGCGTTCGAAATATTTAGATTCCATTTGCGAATATTTGCCGTACAACGCCGCCGAAAACGGATTGAACAATGAAACTTGCAATATTCCCCATGCCCCGGCGACGATGATGCCGGGTTTTAAAAATTGCCATACCGAAACGCCGGCGGTGCGGATTACCACCAATTCGTGCGACCTGTTCAGCCGCCAAAACACGAAAATCGCGCCGAATAAAAAAACGAATGGAATCAACATTTCCATCATTTGCGGCAATTTCAACAGACCCATGTGTAAAACCGTGCGGAATGGAATAAATTCCCGGCCCGACGCGCGGCGCATCAATTCCACCGAATCGAACAGCAATACCACCGCCGCAAGCGCCGAGTAGGCAAGCAAGAATCCCTTGAAGAATTGTAAAACCAGATAGGTGTGAAGCCGGTCCAGGGCGCGCATTACGATGCCTCCGCAATTTGGGCGGCGGAAAATTCCGGTTCGCGTTCGGGCAAAAATCGCAACAACAGCATGCAATAACCGATTGTCAGTACCGGCAGCAAATAATTGATGGCAACGATGGCGGTGTGTTTATGCCCGCTGTAAATGCCCATTGCGTTATACAGCACCAAAAACAATCCCTGCAATCCGATGACAACGCCGATCGTGATCAATAACCGCGTGGCCGCGCCTTGGCGCCGCGTAAGGCAATTGCGAAACGCAACCAATGCGATCAACGTGAATGCCAGAATGCTTAGCGGGCTGATGATGCGTTGATGCGCGATGGATTGATAACGCAATTGCGTGCGTTCGTCCAATTGCGGCGGCGGGTTCAATAAATCCGCCGTGGACATTTCCTTGGCGTCGGCGGTTCTGGTCGCGGCCTCGGAATTCATCAATTGGTTTAGATTCAATGTGTAAGAATCGAAATACAGCATCGACAAGGAATTGGTTTTTGTGTTGACTACCTGGCGGCTGCCTTTGGTCACGGAAATAACCGGGCTGCCTTGATCCAATGTCAGATAACCGCTTTCGGCCAAGATGGTGATCGGCTGATAAATATTGCGGTTGTCATGCACCAAAATACCGTGCAACGACCCATCGTTTTTGCGTTCGCGGATGAAAACGGTAATGCCTTTGGAAACTTGGGTGAAAACGCCTTCTTCCAAAAGGGTCAGGGAATAATCGTTGCGCAAGGTGAATTGCAAATTTTTAAACGCCTTGTAGGACATTGGCGCGAAATGCAAAGTAAGGGAATAGGTGAATAACGTCGCCGCCATGGCAAAGATCAAAGACGATTTTCCAATCTGACTCGAACTGAATCCGCCGCTGTGCATGATGACCAATTCGCTGTCCGCGTTCATACGGTAAAAAACAAACAATACGGCGGCAAATACCGTCAGCGGCAAAATCACCGGCAACAATCCGGGTAGTGTCAGAAACGCAAGATAAATAAATGTGGATGCGGGAATGCCGCGATTGACGATGAAATCGACCAGTTTTAACGACTGGGTAATCCAGACGATGAATGTCAAAGACAAGGTAATGACGCCGGCGGCGATAGCCACTTGGCGCAGCAGATAACAATCGATGCGATTCAGTTTCATCGGCATTTGGGCAATCTAGCCTTTTTGCATCGCCTGCGCCAGTATTTACAAATATTTGTTCACAGCTATTGATCGACGGGAATTTTCGGTTAAATATGGAATCTGGTCTGAAAACCGTTAATTTTAAAGGATAGTATCAATGAAAATCGCATTTGCTGGTTTGGGTGTTCCAACTCATGGCGCTTATGTCGTGGGCGTATTCGACAATAAAACTTTATCCCCATCCGCAGCCGCCTTTGACAAGGCTTTTGGCGGCGTCATCGGACGCGCCATGGCCGCAAGCAAATTCACCGGGAAACGCGATCAATTATTGACCGTCTATGCACCGGCTGGCGCGAAATGCAGTCAAATTGTCCTGATGGGTTTGGGCAAGGCGGAAAACCTAACTTTAAATCAGATCGAAAATTTAGGCGGCAACGTGTTTGCGCATCTGGGCAAAACCACCGATAAAACCGCGTCTATTGCCTTGGACGGTCTTGGTAAATCGAAATTCGATGTTGGAACCTGCGCGGCGCATTTTGCGTTTGGAATGCAATTGCGCGGTTATCGTTTCGACAAATACCGCACCAAGGACAAACCCGAAGATAAACCAGCATTGGAATCGGTCAACGTTATGTCCGACAAGGTATCGATTGCGAAACAAAAATTTGAAAAATTGTCCAAAATATCCGACGGCGTATTTTTTACCCGTACGGTCGTGAATGAACCGCCAAATGTCATTTATCCCGAAACCTTGGCCGCAGAATCTAAGAAATTAAGCAGGTTAGGCATCAAAGTAGATGTTTTGGATGAAAAACAAATCCGGGCATTGGGCATGGGTGCGTTGATTGGCGTCGCACAGGGCAGTGTGCGTTCGCCGCGTGTCGTGATTATGCATTACAACGGCGACAAATCGGCCAAGGCAAAAAAATCCGGACCGATTGCTTTGATCGGCAAGGGCGTAACATTCGATACTGGCGGTATTTCAATTAAACCCGCCGGCGGTATGGAAGAAATGAAATGGGATATGGCCGGATCCGGCGCGGTTTTGGGTGCGATGATGGCATTGGCCGGGCGCAAGGCAAAGGTGAACGTGATCGGCGCGATCGGTATCGTTGAAAATATGCCGGATGGCAACGCCCAGCGCCCCGGCGACATTGTCACCAGCTATAACGGTCAGACGATTGAAATTTTGAACACCGATGCCGAAGGCCGTTTGGTTTTGTGCGATGTGATGGCGTATGTTCAGGACAAATTCAAACCCTCTATTATGGTGGATTTGGCCACATTGACCGGCGCGATTTTGGTGGCTTTGGGTTCTGAATTTGCTGGATTATTCAGCAATGACGATAATTTATCCAAACAACTTACCGCAGCGGGCGAAGTTGTAGGCGAACGTTTATGGCGTATGCCGATGTGCGATGCGTATGATTCCGAAATAAACGGATTCCAATCCGATTTAAAAAATATCGGCAATGGGCGCGAGGCGGGATCGGCAACGGCGGCGCATTTCCTTGGCCGGTTTGTGGAAAAAGGCGTGAAATGGGCGCATTTGGACATTGCCGGCACGGCGTGGACCAAAAAAGACAGCGGCACAACGCCAAAAGGTGCAACGGCATACGGTGTGCGACTGTTGAACCAATGGATTGCCGATAATTTCGAATAGTTTCGGGCATTTAGGCACAAGAAACAAGTTTTGGCTTGATTTAAGGCCGGGTGCCGTTTATAAGCACCGCAACATTTATTGAAATTTGAGGGACATAATGGCTATGGCTATCGAACGTACTTTTTCTATTTTAAAACCGGATGCAACCCGCCGCAACTTGACTGGCAAAATTAATGCCAAGATCGAAGATGCAGGTTTGCGCATTATCGCGCAAAAACGCATTCAAATGACCCAGGCACAAGCCGAAGCATTTTATGGCGTCCACAAAGAACGCCCATTTTTCCAAGATTTGTGCAAATTCATGACCTCGGGCCCTGTTGTGGTTCAAGTGTTGGAAGGCGACAATGCCGTTGCCAAATACCGCGAAGTTATGGGCGCGACCAACCCTGCCAATGCAAACCCAGGCACGATCCGCAAAGAATTCGCCGAATCGATCGAAGCAAACTCGGTTCATGGTTCGGATTCGTTGGATAACGCGAAAATCGAAATCGGCCATTTTTTCAAAAATGATGAAATCGTCGGCTAGCTAATTTAAATCGCAAGACAATAAAACGCGCCCCCGGATTGGGCGCGTTTTTTATGTCGGATTCAGGATCCGGTCTTCGTCGTTATCGTGCAGGAAATATAAAAATTGAACCATGCGGCTTGCGACTTCGCGCGCGCCCATGATGGCCAAATCCACACCTTGGCTGTTAAAAAATTCCATTTCCGAGTCGTTATGCGCACGTACCAACAATTTAATATCCGGGCGGCATTCGCGCGCGGCTTCGACAATTCTTCGCGCCTCGAATGGGTTCGGCACGGCTACGACAACTGCCGAAGCCTTATCGATTCCGGCTAGGCGCAAAATTTTGCTATTGCTGCCGTCACCGACAACGACATTCCACCCATTCTTTTGCAACTCGTCTGCTTTTTCGCGATTCTGTTCAATTGGGACGATGTTGATAATCGATCCTTTGACCGATTGTAAAATATGCGATCCCACGCGGCCGCACCCGACCAAAATTGCGTATTGCCCGGTTTTATGGGAAACGGAATATTGTTCGTCTTCGTTCGGAAATAACCGTGCGATTTTGGGATGCCGCATAACCCAGTCATAGAAAAATTCATTGATATGAAAAATCGCCGGATTCAGGGAAATAGAAATCAACGCCCCGGCCAAAATCAAATCCCGCGCTTCGGGCGGGAAAATGCCGTACCCGACACCGATGCTTGCCAAAATAAAGGAAAATTCGCCTATTTGCGCAAGCCCCGTTGAAACGACCAGGGCGGTTTTCAATGGATAGCGGAACAATAATATAATCGCGTTGGCGGCGATGGTTTTGCCGATCAAAATAATAGCCAGAACGCCCAATATTTTTAACGGCGATTCGAATATGATATAAGGATTGAATAACATCCCAACCGATACGAAAAACAAAACAGCGAACGCGTCTTGCAGCGGCAAGGCCTTGTCCGCTGCTTCTTGGGACAGTTCGGATTCGCGGATCATCATGCCCGCAAAAAATGCGCCCAGCGCGAAAGAAACGCCGAACAATTTCGCCGCGCCGAATGCGAATCCCATGGCAACCGCGAATACGCACAACGTGAATAATTCCCGCGACCTGGTGCGCACGACTGTCATCAACAACCACGGTAAAACGCGCCGCCCAACCAAAAGCATGAATGCAATAAACAAACCGATTTTTCCAGCCGCAATGGCCATCGTCCAGGCAATAGCGCCAAAATCGCCAGCCGTATCGCCCATGGTCACAAGTGTTGGGATCAATACCAATGCCAACACCATAACAATGTCTTCGATAATCAGCCAGCCGGTTGCGATATTGCCGTTCGCGGTTTGAAGTAAATTATGTTCTTCCAACGCGCGTAACAAAACCACGGTGCTGGCAACCGACAACGCAAGGCCAAGCATCAATCCGCTTTCCCAACTCCATCCCCAAAAATGCGCCATGATTGCGCCCAATATTGTCGCGGCTGCTATTTGCGCGATGGCACCGGGCAGGGCGATGCGCCGCACATCCATCAAATCGCGTATCGAAAAATGCAATCCGACGCCGAACATCAATAATAAAATGCCGATTTCGGATAATTGTTCGGCGATTGCCGTGTCGGCGACAAATCCAGGCGTATGAGGGCCGATTAAAATTCCAGCCAGCAAATAACCGACAATCGGCGAAAGTCGCAGCTTGGCGGCGATCAGGCCGCAAACGAATGCGGCGCTAAAACCCAGGGCAATTGTAGTTAATAACGGGAGATCGTGATGCAATTACGCTGTTCTCCGCAATTGTGGTGGTTAAACCAAAAATATCGCCATTCCAGCCAATAACACGATGACTGCAATCAAACTGATAAACGTGAAACGCAAAAACGCATGATAGGTTTTTTGCGCGTCCGCGAGATAGGGGTCGTTTTTAACCGATTTAACCTGTGCCATAACAATCTCCTATATATCGAATATTCTATTAATCTTTTATCACAACCCGGCCATCTGTCACCTGTAATTTTCCCTCGCTGAATAATTTCAATGCCAGGGGGTAACAACGATGTTCCGCTTCTAAAACGCGAGCGGCCAGAATTTGTTCCGTATCGCCGGGCAATATCGGCACAGATTCTTGTAAAATCACCGGGCCTTCGTCCATGCCCGGCGTTACAAAATGCACACTGCACCCATGCACCGTATCGCCGGATTCCAATGCGCGTTTGTGGGTATCAAGTCCCTTGTGCGCGGGCAGTAACGATGGGTGAATATTGATCAAGCGGTTTTGCCAAGTTTGGCAAAATTCTGCGCTTAGAATTCGCATGAATCCAGCCAGGCATACCAAATCGATTTTATGCCGCCGTAAAATCGATGTGATTTCGGCATCGTATGCGGCGCGATCGTTAAATCCCTTGTGCGATAAAATTTCCGTACTGACGCCATAAGATTTAGCGACATCCAAACCTGGCGCGGTTGCGATATTCGACAATACCAAAACGATTTTGGCGCGATCCACCTTGATGTTCGGAATTTCCCCCGCGCATGCCCGCAAAAGCGCGTGCATGTTGCTGCCGCGCCCGGAAATAAGCACGGCAACGCGCAATGGATCTGGTTTTAAATCCAAGCCTTTTCCAATCCAGCCAGACGGACTGCCTGGCCGCTTTCTTGGCGGGATCCGATATGGCCGATACGGTAAACGCGTTCGCCGGAATTTTGCAACGCGCTGACGACAAAATCCACTTCGGACGGATCGACGACGGCGATCATGCCGATGCCGCAATTGAATGTACGAACCATTTCATCAACCGGTACGCCGCCGGTTTTCATCAACCACTGAAACACGGGCGGTAAATCCCATGCGTTCAAATCGATGTCGGCGCATGCCGCATTCGGCAATACGCGCGGGATGTTTTCCACCAAACCGCCGCCGGTAATGTGCGCCAATGCCTTTAGTTTTTGTTGACGGATCAACGGCAAACAACTTTGGACATAAATGCGAGTAGGGGTCAATAACGCTTCGCCCAATTGTTGGTCTTTGGCGAATGGCGCGCTGCCGCGATAATCGAAACCGACATCGTTGACGATTTTGCGAACCAACGAATAACCGTTCGAATGAATGCCATCCGACGCCAGGCCCAAAATAATGTCGCCTTGTTTTACATTGCTGCCGGTGACCAGCATGTTGCGTTCGACCGCGCCGATTGCGAATCCCGCCAAATCGTAATCTTCGCGGGCATACATGCCCGGCATTTCGGCGGTTTCCCCGCCGACCAATGCGCATCCGGCCATGCGGCAACCGACTGCGATACCCGATATAACGTCGCGCGCCGTGGACACATCCAATTGACCGGTCGCATAATAATCCAGGAATATTAATGGTTCCGCGCCCTGAACGATCAAATCGTTGACGCACATCGCAACCAAATCGATGCCGACGGTATTGTGTTTGCCGAATTCAATAGCGACTTTTAATTTTGTGCCGACACCATCGGTGGTTGAAATCAACAGCGGGTCTTGGTATCCCGCGCCGCGCAAATCGAAAATTGCGCCGAATCCGCCTAAACTGCCATCCGCGCCGGGGCGGGCGGTTGCGCGTGCCAAAGGTTTAATGACTTCGACCAAAGTGTTTCCGGCATCAATATCCACTCCGGCTTGTTTATAAGTTCTTTTCATCGGTAACATCACTGTTTGTATCCATAATCTGCGCGGGTTTGCCGCTAAAATACTGCTAGGCAATATCTACAAATTGGCTTAGATTGCTGACGGTGAAATCTAGCCCAAAACCATGTCAAATACCAACGTAATTTTAACCTTTAACAACAAGAAAATGGCGCTTTGGCTTGGGGCGGTGATATGGCTTGTTTTTGCCGTCATTCCAGCACCTATCGCATGGGCGCAATCACCTGATTCTGTCTTTACCATATCCGGCGTTCACGTCGAAACCGAGGCGGAAACCGCTGAAGCTGCAAAAACCAAGGCCATGGCGCAAGCACGGCAAACGGCTTTTCAAATTCTGTTGCAACGGTTGGCGCCGAAATCCTATCAACCGCAAATCGAAAAATTGAAAACCGAATCGGTCGGCAAATGGATTCAGGGTGTCGAAGTTAAAAACGAAAGAGTGAGCGCGGTAAAATATTCTGCCGACGTAACGGTGTTTTTTAACCGCAATTCCATCGAAGCCTATTTGCAACAAAACGACATTCCGTATTCCGCCGTATCTAGTCCGGCAATTTTGGTGATTCCGGTTTACGATCGCGGCGATACGGTATTGTTATTGCAACAAGACAGTTTGTGGTTAAACACCTGGCGCAAAATCGAAGAATCGAAAACATACGGATTGATTCCTATAAAGGTGCCGATTGCGACATCGCAATTGGATCCTGCCGATATATTGCCCGATGTGAACCGCGACCGCGTGTTGCAATTGGCCGCGCAACATGGCCTGGCGCAGGCGCTTGTCGTGACCGCATCTTTGAATGCCCATAATGATCAGGGCGGAACAATCGCCAAAATAACGATTCGCGCCGAAAATATTTCTCCAACTATGGCGTCGGATCCTATCGTGATCGAATATGAATCCTTGCCTAACACCAACCTGGCTGATGTATTTTACGCCGCCGCGCAAAATTTGCTGAGTCAAATGCAAGAAATTTGGAAAGAAAAAACCATATCCAACACCGGACCTGTAAAAGTTTTGGATGTTATGGTTCCCGCGCGCGATTTGGCGGCGTGGATCAATATACAGCAGCAATTAATGGCTATTCCAGAAATTCGCAAAATCAATGTTCGCGCCATGACCAAAGATGTCGTGCAATTGGCGTTGGATGTGGCCGATGGCGGTTTGGAATTTCAGGAATTGTTCAAAAAATACGGACTGGCATTGATGCCGGGAACGCAAATATGGGTTTTACAGCCGCTTTAAAAATGTGGGGTTTATGATGGTAATCAAGGCAGATAAAAAAATGGCAATTTGGTTTTGGGTGTCGATTACATTGCTGACGCTGGCCGGATTGTATGTATTGCAGGATATTTTGCTGCCATTCGTTCTTGGCTTCGCCATTGCCTATTTGATGGATCCGTTTGTCGATCAATTTGAAAAATTGGGCACCCGCAAGGGGTGGCGCGTTGTTTTCACGCGCAGCGCCTGCACGTTGATTGTTTTGACCATTTTCACATCGGTTTTGATCGCGGTTATTTCCATGTTGGTTCCCGTATTGCAAAGCCAGGTTCGCAGTATCGCCGAAGGATTTCCGAAATACATGGCCAATTTGATCGAAACGTTGCGGCCATATTATCAACCGTATTTGTCCGATGTGATGAATCAGGACAACGCAAAAATGACCGAATTGGCAGGCAAACAAGTATCGACCGCGTTGACCGTTTTGGATGGCGCGTTTCACAAAATTATCGACAGCGGGTCGGCTTTGTTATCCTTATTCTCAGTTGTGATTATCACGCCTGTCGTATCGTATTATATTTTGCGCGATTGGGATGTGATCGTTAAAAAAGTGGATAGCTGGCTTCCACGCGAACATGCGCCGTTGATTCGCGAACAAATCGCGCAAATCGACGATTGTTTATCGGGATTCGTGCGCGGGCAGGGCATGGTCTGTCTTTGTCTTGGGGTGTTTTATTCCACGTGCCTAAGCGTCATCGGGCTTGAATTCGGGCTTACTATCGGGCTGTTTACCGGATTGATGTCGTGCAATTGGCGTTGGATGTGGCCGATGGCGGTTTGGAATTTCAGGAATTGTTCAAAAAATACGGACTGGCATTGATGCCGGGAACGCAAATATGGGTTTTACAGCCGCTTTAAAAATGTGGGGTTTATGATGGTAATCAAGGCAGATAAAAAAATGGCAATTTGGTTTTGGGTGTCGATTACATTGCTGACGCTGGCCGGATTGTATGTATTGCAGGATATTTTGCTGCCATTCGTTCTTGGCTTCGCCATTGCCTATTTGATGGATCCGTTTGTCGATCAATTTGAAAAATTGGGCACCCGCAAGGGGTGGCGCGTTGTTTTCACGCGCAGCGCCTGCACGTTGATTGTTTTGACCATTTTCACATCGGTTTTGATCGCGGTTATTTCCATGTTGGTTCCCGTATTGCAAAGCCAGGTTCGCAGTATCGCCGAAGGATTTCCGAAATACATGGCCAATTTGATCGAAACGTTGCGGCCATATTATCAACCGTATTTGTCCGATGTGATGAATCAGGACAACGCAAAAATGACCGAATTGGCAGGCAAACAAGTATCGACCGCGTTGACCGTTTTGGATGGCGCGTTTCACAAAATTATCGACAGCGGGTCGGCTTTGTTATCCTTATTCTCAGTTGTGATTATCACGCCTGTCGTATCGTATTATATTTTGCGCGATTGGGATGTGATCGTTAAAAAAGTGGATAGCTGGCTTCCACGCGAACATGCGCCGTTGATTCGCGAACAAATCGCGCAAATCGACGATTGTTTATCGGGATTCGTGCGCGGGCAGGGCATGGTCTGTCTTTGTCTTGGGGTGTTTTATTCCACGTGCCTAAGCGTCATCGGGCTTGAATTCGGGCTTACTATCGGGCTGTTTACCGGATTGATGTCGTTTGTGCCGTATTTTGGGTCGGGATTGGGGTTGATGATCAGTATGCTGGTCGCATTGAAACAATTTCCCGATTGGTTTTCAATCGGCCTTGTGCTGGCCACCTTTATCGTCGGCCAAATTTTAGAAGGTTATGTTTTATCGCCTAAATTGGTTGGAGAACGCGTGAAATTGCACGCCGTTTGGATCATTTTCGCTTTGTTGGCCGGCGGCAGTTTATTCGGTTTTGTCGGCATCCTGCTGGCGGTTCCAGTTGCGGCGACATTGGGCGTATTGTTCCGTTTTTTAATCGATCAGTATAAATCCAGTTCGTTTTACAGCGGTATATATTCGTGACATCGCCCAATCGGCAAATCGGATTTCAATGGCAACTGGCCAGTTACATGCGGCGCGGCAATTTTGTCGTCAGCGAATGTAACCAGGCCGCTTTGCAGTGGGTTGAAATCTGGCCGCAATGGGGATCATACGCATCGGTTTTATGGGGACCGGAATCATGCGGCAAAACGCATTTGGCGCATATCTGGTCGGAAAGATCCCAGGCCGTTTTTTTAAATCCGCAAATGCCGGAACAGGAATTTATGGATTTGGCGTTGAAATGCAAATCTTTCATTATCGACGATGCCGATGAATTTTTTACCGATCCTGCCGTTAAGAATTCAAGACAGGCATTGTTGTTGCACGCATTGAATTCTGCCAAAAACAATAACGGCCATTTGCTGATGCTGGCAAAAAATCCAACTGCCCGTTGGAACGCCGATTTGCCGGATCTGTCGTCGCGCCTGAACGCATTGCCGCAAATTGAAATTTTCCCGCCGGACGAGGCGATGATGGCCATGTTAATCACAAAATTGTTTTCCGACCGCCAATTGTTGGTGGAACCCGGCGTAATCGATTATGTAACCAAACGATTGCATCGTTCTTATGCCGCTGCGTACGAGTTTGTTGTAATGTCCGACCGGTTTTCGCTGGAAAGCGGGCGGATGATCACGGTATCATTGGTGCGGGAGATATTATCCCAATTAGACGAACGATTTTCCGTTTCTTAACCTGTAATTGGGCAATCGCCTGATTTGTATTGAAAAAAATCCCATCTGAAAACAATGGCCGAAAAAAAATCCCCATTCATCGCAGAAACAATAGGTATCGATAATCCAAAACGGTTTTTAAACCGCGAATTGTCGTCGATCGCGTTCAACCGCCGTGTTATGGAAGAAGCGCAGAATAAAAAAAATCCGATATTGGAACGGGTAAAATTTTTATCCATCGTCGGCAACAATTTGGATGAATTCACCAATGTCCGCATCGCCAGTTTAAAAGATATACTGGCCGCCGGCCAAGACACGCCGGGTGACGATGGTTTGACGATTACCCAGCAATTGCAGGAAATTTATCAATCGATTGCGCAATTGGATTCCGAAGCGCAACAAACCTGGCACGATTTGCGCCAGGAATTGAAAGCGCTGGACATATCGATAACCGAAGCCGATCAATTGAACGATGTGCAGAAAAAATGGCTCGAAGATTATTTCATGAGCCATGTTTTTCCCGTTCTAACGCCACTTGCGATCGATCCCGCGCATCCATTTCCGTTTTTGCCGAATAAATCCAAGGCGGTAATTTTACACTTGCGGCAAAACAAAGACGGTAAAACCATGCGGGCGATTATTCCGTTGCCGCGTCAAATTAATCGTTTCATCAAACTGGTAACCAAAACCAACGCGTACCGTTTCGCGTTGCTCGAGGATGTTATCACACTTTGTTTG
>CAYWJR010000041.1:0-14004 GCA_964458615.1 uncultured Alphaproteobacteria bacterium | reverse complement strand
ACGTTTGTCGAACCCGGATGAAACGATTGAATTGGATCCGGAATCCGGCACCAAAATCCACCGCGTTACCGGCGTTATGTTTGCGTAAAACATACCGGCCGACGCCATTATAATAAGATTACAGAAAACCCCGCATTCGTGCGGGGTTTTTTGTTTCAATTACATATCCTTAAAGGCATAATTTATTGACTTTAGCTCAAAGTTATTTTACAATAAATGGACAATAAAGGTTGTTGAAATTTTATTACTTTTGGGGTGGGTATGGGATTCAAAAAAGAAGCATTGGTTGGTTTAAGCTGGACAGCGGGATGCGTGATTTTTCCACCAGCTATTTTGGCGGCAGTACCATATCTAACTTACCGGTACGGCCGCATAGCGTACCATGCCGCCTCGGAAAAATTTGATATTTCGGGATTGAATCCATTGAACTGGATTCCTGACCGTCTGAAACCCAATTCCGCGCGCAACAGCCAGTCCATGCAAGTCAAACAGCAAACTGGTTTAAGCCCAAGCGAATTCATCCGTATATATACCGATCAATATCGGGCAAAGGTTCAGCATGGCGACCCACGTCCGCTGCAAATTAAAAAGGGCGAAGCATCCAGAATGAACGAATTGGTCGATTTCGGCCAATTGGCACGCGACGCCCTTAATACCAAAAGAATCATCGAAAACGGCGGGGATTTAAGCAAAATGACTCGGCCGGTTAAAATGACAATTGCCGGACAACAGAAAATGGTCGACGTTCCTTTGTCTTGGATCGTCGCGGCGCAACGCCAAGTTGGCGCGGAATATATCAAGATCGATTCGGAAACCAAAGGCGGTTTGCCACCCCGCAATGTTTTTAGCAGCGGCGGAAAATTTACAACTCAAAGGTCGGCATTCAGTAATCCGAAATTTTTCAGGCAATTTGCCAACGTCGATAATTTAAACGGCAGCTGGACCCGATTAAGTTCATCGACTGCAAAACTGCTCAGCAATCCAAATGTCCCAGCACAACAAGCACAAGCAGCATTATTGGACGACCCAGCTATTTTAAATGCTGCCAATTGGTATGTGCATTTCACAGCGAAATACATGGGCATTCTTGCGGGACAAGGGCGCGAAGGCGCATTGGCGCACAAATTAATCACATCCCCCGATCCATTGACGCATTTAAATAATTTACAAATTTTACAAGACGGTTTCGACCTGAATCATATTCCGGCAAACGTTCAACGCGGCATCACCGAAGGCGCGCAACTTGCCGGCGCGACAACGGTATATAACCGCGCCGCATGGGCAATTGCCAAAAAGCCGGAAATGCAAACTCCGCAACTAGCTGCTTTATTGCCCATACTGGAAAGAAACGTGGCGATCGATATCGGATACTTAGAAGCAGGAGCAATAATCAATAATTCCCAAACGAACGCTGCACCTCAACAAACCGCAGGCACAGCGGCGGCAACGCAACAAACAGCAGCCCCTGCGCAACAACAAACAACGTTTGCGAATAACGGTGTTATAAGCGCGGGCTTGCCGACCTATGGCGCAAACACATCCGGCATTTATACTTTAACAGTGAGCAATACCGGCCAGGTTGTAGGCGGCGGAAACAACATTCCCCAAGCTACACAACCACCAACGCACTCACCCGCAGCGGCGCAGCCTTCACAACCAGCAATCCCTGTGCAAACCACTGGCGCACCAAATATTTTCAGCCTGCCAGGCATGACATCCAATGGCACCACCCCGTCGATGTTTGATGCGGCGGCGGCGGCTCATGCCAAATCCCAGGAAACTGCCGGAAAATTAAGCGAAACATCCCTTGCGGCGCAGGCTTTGGTTGCCGGCGGAAGCCCGCTTGTCACCGATTACGTACTCAACCGCGAAGTGCGCAAATATGTCCATGAAGCGCTAGCAAAAGGTGGCATTCCTGGAGCGCAAGTGAAAATTCAGCTGGCGCGTTCGCCATTATTATATGCCCAGATAATGGGTCGTGCATTGGGAGATTCATAATCAACTGAATCTATCGAACTGGAAAAATTTTACAAAAAAACCTGCGGTTTAAAACCGCAGGTTTTTTTATGTTTGCAATCGATCGATAAAATTATTTTTTATCGCCGCCGGTGCCGCCGCCATTATTACCGATATTCGGCCCTGTAATTGTTGGCGCAACCGGTGCCGATGGCGCAGGGCCTGTAACAGTAGAAGTATTATTTCCGCCTGTCGCAGTATCGGCCAATTGGCGCGCGAATTCCTCGTTGGCTTTTTGCTCTCGCAAGCGGCGCGCCTGTGCCTCTTGTTCGGTTTCACCGGAAGGCCCCGCAACGGATGAGCCATATCCACCTGTGGCGGAGTCAACACGGCTGTCAATTCCAGCCAACGTATGTCCCAAGTGACGTGTCGGCGCGGCACCACCTCCGCCTCCGCCGCTAACAGGGGAGGCCGGCGCAGATGATGCCGCTGGCGTTGCGCCTGACAATCCGGGTCCTGTGATAGTGGACGATACGGGCGCGGTGGCCGGTGCCGATGGAGAATATAATCCGCCCGATGGCGAACCAATTCCAGGACCAGAAACCGATGCGATTTTTGGCGCAGACGAAGACCCTACAACATCTGCAGAAACAGGCGCTGGCCCAGTTGTCATACCGCCCGAAGGAGGTGTTGCATTAGATGAAGGAAGCCCATGTTCTTTCATGGCTTCGAAGGCATCGTTGCTGTCGGAACTGCGATATGGTTGTGGTGCCGATGGCGCATTGCCACCAAGCATCGATGAACTGTTGCCAGTTGGGGTGAAACCCGGACCGCTGACGCCGCCTTGGGTAAACGAACTTGGACCGCCGGATATGGTCGATCCCGTCGATCCCGGCGCAAAATTCGGCATAGTAACTTGTGTTGCGGGAGGACCAGGCGGTTGATAGTAACCGGTATTCGGCGTGTTGAACCCGGGACCTGCGAAATTCGATGGGCTCATCACGCCGGTTGGCGCGAATCCGCCACCGGGAGGCGCACCACCGCCACCCGCTCCACCGGCCATTCCCGGCGATGCAGGAGGTGCAGGAATTCCAGCAGGAGCGCCGCCGCCAACCGCAGGCAAGGTAGCTCCTGCTCCACCGCCACTGACAGCAGCGGCACTGGCCATGCTGGCGATGCCGTAGCCGCCAGCGAAGATCGCCGCGTTTCTGGCCAAGGAAGCAAGGTTGCCGCCCATATCGCCAACCGCGACACCAACGAATTCTTGCGCCAATTGATTTCCTTTGCGCATCAAAAACAAAACAACCAATCCAGCAGAAGTGTAGCCCCAGAAAATCACGCCGACCGAACTAAGCAATGTGAAAATTCCAACCACACCGTCCTTGAATGAACGGAATGTGTCCATATTTTGCGCCGTCATCGCATCGAATGTGGCCGCAGTACTGATCAACATCGCAATGCCTAAACCCGCAATCAATGCCTGAAACATCAATCCAGCCGACGCCGCAACCACCATTTTTATTCCAGTGGAAGTCCAATTTCTGGTGATTGGAAATAAATACGCGCCAGCCAGAATCGGTGTAATTGCCATAACAACAGCCAATCGAAATATCGCATCGATGATATATAAGGGAAATAACAGCATCGCGAGCAAAAACAACACAAGTGGTATTATCCCAACTATGATGCCTACGAATGTTTTAACCATGGAGGAGATCATCGCCATTGGATCAGGTATTTCAAAACCCAAACCAATATTGATCATTGGCGTATTTGCGCCCTGATCGTGCCCTGCGGTCATAACAGATGAAATACCCAGCACTGCACCCATCCCCATATTGTTTTGCATATTGGAAATCATGCACATCAAATCGGAACCAGTTTGCGTCGTATCCGCGATCAATTCTGGGGATGCGCCTGCACTGCTTAGGCTAGCGATACCGTTGAACGGCGTTACAGCAAGCCCCATCGCATAAGTACAATTCGTATCCAACTGCATCGATGCTTCTATAATCTGATTGTTATACCCAGATGTGGTGACCATATTCGTGGTCGCCTCCATAGTGGCGTTTACAAGACCGATTCCGGTGTTGAATATAGGTCCAATAAAATAATTCCAAACATTGTTGAAGCCGGTGCCGCCGCCGCTAACGAATACAAGCACCATAATGAACAATGCGATTTTGGACGCAATCGCGTTGAATATTTCAGTAATACCGCCCAGTGGGCCGAATGGGGCAAATATTTTTGCCACTTGAAACAACAACCACAAACCCAATGTGATCGCCAAAAGCGCCGTCATTCCGCTGGCAAGAACCTTGGATATTTGGAACCCCAACACAACCGCACCTTGATAAAATCCGTTAAAGGCCGGACATACCCAGCATGTGTTTTGAAATACAGCTTTGAAAATACAAGAAGGCTTAAATGGGTTTTGTTGACAGGCCGACGGCAACTGCGCATGGGCCTCTCCAGCACCAATGAACAAAAATATTCCCGCCAAAAGACAAAGGAAAATTGCTTTTTTCACCGCTGCTTTATTGATCATAATTCCTGTCTTTGCCGTTAGTCGGCTTTTGCTTCGTTTTGCGGAAAATGCCGTTCCACGTACATTTTCAATGTTTGCGGCGTTACAGCTGGCGTCAACTCGCCCGTAAAAACCGCCAGAATTTCATATTGCGGCGCGCTTTGGCTGAATTCGCCCCAGTGCCTTAATACTTCGTAATGCACATCCGCCCCGTTGACATCGATATAATTGATGACTGTTTCTCCCGTGTCTTCGTACCGGCCGATAATGGTGAATTTGCGTTTCTGACCCATTTTCAGCACCCAGAAACAAGCGCGCAATCGCCCGCGCCAACAACGCCAAACGGCCTATTGTGACCGATTATACCACAAAAGGCCGCCGCCATGTGCGGCCAAAATGCGTGTTTTTGAAACATGACAATGAATAATATGGCGGCGGATAAGGCCATCAATTCCCCGAATATTGTTTTCCAAACCGAATTTAAACGCTGGTTCGGATAGCCCATATGTAACGGATTTCAGGGCAAAAATCAGCCTAAAAATCGGTTTTTTAATCTATTTTCCCCGGCAATCGATTATTGCTGTACAATATCTTTGCCGCCCTTTATTCAAGGCGTCCTAAGCAATAATACGCCCAGCCCGTTACAGGATAATGACAATAATTAAACTTATTTACCGATATTTTCCGTTTCAAACGCGACGACAGCCTTTGGCGCCCCCGACATACTGGATGCGTAAAAATATCGGATTTTTGGTATCCCTGGCGGCATGTTTTGCGGTTTTGGCGCATTCTTGTCATGCCGCGGCGTCATCCTTGCCGTCGCCGCACGATGTCGATTATTGCACGCCTTATATTCAGCGGGCAGAAATCAAATATAAAATCCCGCGCGGATTGTTACAAGCCATCGCGCTTGTGGAATCGGGCGTAAACGGCCGGCCATGGCCATGGGCGTTAAACGTCGGGGGGGACGGAATTTACCCAGAAAGTTATGAAAAAGCGGTCGGTTATTTGCGCGATAAATCCGGCAAAACCCGCCGCGACGTGGCGGTCGGGTGCATGCAAGTTTACACTGCCTACCACGCGCATAAATTTTCAGCGCCGGAATGGTTGTTGCATCCGGAATATAATGTGGCTTATGCCGCGCAATTGTTGCGTAAATTATACCGCACGCATGGCAATTGGACTTCGGCGGTGGCGTATTACCATGCATCGACCAACAAACGCGCGCAATATGATTATGTTTGCGCGGTTTTCACGCGCGTCAACCGGATCCGCGGCACCAAACCCGACGCCGAAGGCCAGCGTTATTGCAAAATAATGCCCAAAACAAAACGCAGCGCGGGGCAAGCAACCGTGAAACCGAACGCCGCGATACCGGCCGAAAAACCAGTTGATGAGAAAAATCCAACCGCGATCGACGCGTTGATAAAACCCACAGAGCCGTCAAAAAAATAATTTAACCCAAAATCCAGTTATCAAAAATTATCCGGCCGATTGGGCCGATTAACACCGTGATTAAAAATCCGGCGGCGATACCGGGGCCGAATGGAATTTCATCTTTGATGCTGCCGGTGCGGGTGATGACCCATTTAACGCCAATAAACGCGATGGTCAAAACCGATCCCAAAAGCGCGGCGGAAACGACACCCTCTACACCGACCCAAACGCCGATGGCGGCGAATAATTTAACATCGCCAAGCCCCATCGCCTCGATGCCTTTTAGGCGGTAAACGATTTCCCTAAAACCCCATGATCCGATAAGGCCGGTTAAAAATCCATACAACGCCTCTTGCCATGCGGGCTGTATCGATCCCAATCGGATTGGATCGCACCACAACAACACCAGACCCAAAAATAAAACAACCGCCGTCAAATAATCGGGCAGAATTTTTTGCTGTAAATCGATAACGCACGACGCCGTCAATGCAATCGTCATCAACAAAACGCAAATCAGTTGGAAATCGGAAAATTGATATATCATGTATTGAACGGTGACAGCGAAGCAGGCCGGTGTAAACTTAATTCCACATGTGCGGATATATTTTTACCAAACACTGTCGCCAGCCGCCGATACAAATCAAAAAAATTAACGTCTGCCTTGTTCCGCGCGTGGAAATGCCTGGGTATTGGCCGGACCCATTTGCCAGCTGGGTTTGCCGTGACCGCCGCCCGCGCCCGCGCCGCCAACGCTGCCGCCGCCCGTTTCGTCGTCGTCAGTTTTTTCTTTTTTGAACGTCGCGCCATGATACGCGCCTTTTGGCGTGCCGGGCTGCGCATAGGCGGCACGCGGGATGATCAATTCTTTTTTGGGCTGTTCAATGCCCATAACGATCAATAAAAATCTGGTAATCGCGCGCGGTACCGCCAATACGGGTTTTAGCAATGCATCGGTAAATTTGCGGAATTCGGCCGCCCCGCGCGTCGCAAGCCCGATCCCGAATAACGGCACGGCGACAAACATGATCATGTAAAACAACACAAAGTTCCATTGGAACGTGCTACCCTGATTGTACAATTTATACAGCATTTGCCAATTGCGCGGATAAAACGGATCGAATTGAAAAAACATCAACGACGCGAAACGGGCGCACAACAATGCCACCACATTCCACATGATAAAAATTCCAACGCCGGCAAAAGTCAATTGCACGCGTTGATTGAACGCTTCAACCGCAGCCGATATTTTTTTGAACGGCGAGGCATTTTTTTGCCAAACCACGCGCGGCATGGTGGGCAATTGCGAACGAATTGTCACCGATCCTGGCGATGGGTTGGTCAAAACGGATCGGCGTTGTTGCACCATTTTGCTGGGCGAATCGAGCGGCGACAATGAAAAATCGTCGAAACGGTCGACAATGCCGGAATTGTTTCCAGCCGTGGATCCGATGCCGTGGCCAATATTGTAATTGTCGCCAATCAATTTTTCGGATTGATCCAGTGCGCGTTGCGCGGCTGCTTCCATTTCTTCTTGGCGGCGTTCTTCTTCTACGCGTTCCAGCAATGGTTTAAAAATATCGTCATCGACATCCCACAAATCCTGTTTCGGCGCGCGCGCGCCGACATCCACCACACCGGATGCGGCGGTGTCGGTATCGGCATCGTCACGGCGTTGGACTATGTCTGTGGTATCAATCATAAAAACGATTACCCATTACCCGAATATCCTATTCAGATATTATTTCTATTTATATCCCAACATTATATCCTAAAAAATAGGCAATTGCCAGCATATTATTTTAAAATATACTTACATTACAATGGGTTATATAAATCCCCAATTGCTTGCGGGCGAGGTACATAAATCCCTGAAATAACAATGTGTTACTTTAGGAAACGATGTTACGTCCATGCCCGTTTTTACAATTAAGACCTGGATCCAGCGGTTTTTTTAATCTGCGCCGGTAATTTGACCGAAGGGTTCTGCCCAGCCGCCGACCCATGCGCCAAAGTGCCAAGCCGCAACCGCAAAGCGTTCAATTTGATGAATCCTTTTGCGTCTTTTTGGTCGTAAACCGTATCGTGTTCGAATGTGACATACGCCTGGCTGTACAAACTGACGGATGATTTGCGTCCAACCACCATGCAATTGCCCTTGAACAATTTCATGCGCACGGTACCGGTGACATAACGATTCGCTTCGTCAATGGCTTGTTGCAACATCACCCGTTCCGGGGCAAACCAGAATCCGTTGTAAACCAGCGATGCATAGCGTGGCATCAATTCGTCTTTTAAATGCATGGAACCGCGATCCAGCGTGATGGATTCGATCGCGCGGCGCGCCGCAAGCCAGATCGTACCGCCGGGCGTTTCATACACGCCGCGCGATTTCATGCCCACAAAACGGTTTTCGACCAAATCGATCCGCCCAACGCCATGCTTGCCGCCAAGTTCGTTCAATTTTGTCAAAATTTGCGCGGGCGATAATTTTTGCCCGTTGATCGCAACCGGATCGCCGCATTCGAAATCGATTTCGATATATTCCGGCGTATCCGGCGCTTTGGCCGGATCGACCGAACGCGTGTAAATATCGGCGGGCGCTTCGATCCATGGATCTTCTAAAATTTTTCCTTCGTACGAAATGTGCAACAAATTCGCGTCTGTTGAATATGGCGCTTCGCCCTGTTTATCCTTGGCGATCGGAATTTGATGCTGTTCCGCGAATTCCAGCAATTTGGTGCGGCTGGTCAATTCCCATTCGCGCCACGGCGCGATTACCTGCACATCCGGTTTTAATGCATAATAAGACAATTCAAACCGCACCTGATCGTTGCCTTTGCCGGTTGCGCCATGCGCCACCGCGTCCGCGCCGACCATATTGGCGATTTCGATTTGGCGTTTGGCGATCAATGGGCGCGCGATCGATGTACCAAGCAAATAAGTGCCTTCGTACAATGCATTGGCGCGGAACATCGGCATTACAAAATCGGACACGAATTCTTCGCGCAGATCGTCGATAAAAATTTCTTTGACCCCCATCGCCTCGGCTTTTTTGCGCGCCGGCTCCAATTCTTCGCCCTGACCAAGATCGGCGGTAAAGGTAACCACCTCGCAGCCATAGTTTTCTTTCAGCCAACGCAGAATAACGGATGTGTCCAATCCGCCCGAATAAGCCAATACGATTTTTTTAATGTTGGGTTTGGTCATAAAAATTTCCTGCTGTTTGATATATGCGCGCATCATAGGCCAATAAGCGCACAAAACCAAGCGGCGCATAGCATAAAAATGCGCCTGGAAAGCATAAAATTTTAAAGGTTATTGGAAAATCACCGGGAACGAGCGCCGATGCGGCCGGTCAAAACCGAAAGCCCGACAGCAGCGCCAATCAAACCGCCCGCCGCCGCGAACATATGGTGCGGCAATACATGCATCAGATTTGCGCTGGGAACCAAGGAAATCGTCGCCGTCATCGGCATTGGCGCCTGTTGTGGCGATGTGATTTCCTGGCCGAAAATTCCCGCAATCTGTTGCGCATTTATAAAATGCGATGGATTTGCATTTGGCGAATCCGGTTGCGATTTTTGTTCCGGCAATTGACCCAACGCCGCCAGAAAAGTTCTACCGCCGCCTTGCGTCCGATCGATATTCGATGCGGCAAGATCGGCATCAAAACTGCGTTCATAATTTTTCTTTTTCGGTTTAACGTCCATCACCAAATCGACCCACAAATTTCCGTCCCGCTGGCGAAGATTTCCAAGTTTGAAATAATGATTCATGCTGGTGAATTCGGGAACAAATTCAGACGCCCGCGCATTCAGCGTATTTTTGTCATTCAATATCGCCGCGGCGGCGGCGCGTTCCGCTTCGACCAATTGAACGGCCTTGTCAAAACTGCCGACCACGCTGGCCTGCATAATCATTTTCCGCTCGCCGCCGATTGTCCATACGACATTCGGTTCGCCCTGCAACAACGCATATTTTCTTGGCCCGCCATTTTGCGGGGTAAAAATCACCTTGATCAACATTCCGGCATCGGTCAATTGCGACGGGGATACAGCCACATTTGCTGAACTTGCAAAATTATGGGTCGATGACGTAACAGAATTTAAATGACCGCTGTATAAATTGCGGTCCGCGACCGCGCCAATAGTGCCGCCGAACAAGGGCGCCAGCAACGCCGCGCCCGCCGCCAAAATCCGGTTGCGTCCATGCACAATTCGGGCCCAATGCACAAAAGGCGCGGCGCATAATTTCGCCAAGGTCACAGGAAAAAATTCACCGTTCCTGTGGCCTTGTTTTATGATGCCTGCACGCGGCCTTGCATCAAGATCGACCGAACCGGTTGTATTGGCGCCAATTATCGACAAAGTGGTCTCCGTATTTGAATTTTTTATCTTGAGGATCAGATTACCCTAGTTTCAGGATAGATCCAATTGAATTTGTATCTTAAAAAGATTGAAAAGAAATAATATTATAATAAATTGCAATATAATTATGTTTGTGTTTCTCAACTTAATGGCTTAAAGCATCATTATTAAAAAATAAAGGGGAGCATTATGAAACTGAAACATTTTATTTTTGTTTTATTGCTGGCCGTTGGTTTGGCGGCAGCATTTTATATAAACACTTCGGTTGCGCAACAAAACGCATACGAAGTGATCAACACAATCAATAGCGGCAATAACGGCAACAACGCCATAAGCGGCCAGGCCCGGCAAGGCGGCGGACCAGTTGCTGGTGAACCAGTGAATGATGATAATCCGCCAGATTATCGCGATCCGGCCGACACCAGAAAAATTTTAGACTATAGCTGCACACCTCGAACCAAGATTACAACCCCAGGCCGGTATTTTGGCGGATGGAGTTGTAAGTCAAGCATGAGTTGCACATGCACAATGACTTACCGCGATGATAGCGGACGTCTATTGACATGCGCGGCATCGCCAATGCCCCGCAACCTAAGCGGAAGCGGCAGCGATAGCGACAGAAACGCCTGTATCGCCGAAGCCGATAGTGATTTGGATTCAGAGCGCGAGGACTTTTTCCAAGAATGCCGCGACGCTTTGGCCAACTGCCCTCCGTAATTTTTGGGCGAATATAACTTTACGAAAAACCCCTTTGTACAAACAAAGGGGTTTTTTATTACCAAGAGTATTATTAGAAAAATTTATGCCGGCATGGCGGCTGCTTCCAATTTGATCCGTTCGCTGGCGCGCAATTTTGTGCTTTCGCTTTTCAATTGGCCGCATGCGGCCAAAATATCCCGTCCACGCGGCGTGCGGATCGGCGCGGAAATGCCGGCGGAATATACGATTTCCGAAAATTGTTCGATCACATCCCAATCCGAACATTCGTAATCCGTCCCCGGCCATGGATTGAACGGTATCAAATTCACCTTGGCGGGCATGCCATGCAACAACCGGATCAATTCACGCGCGTCGGCGGCGGAATCGTTGACGCCTTTTAACATGACATATTCAAACGTGATGCGGCGGGCATTGGTGGCGCCCGGATATTTCCGGCATGCTTCCAACAAATCCTTGATCGGATATTTTTTATTGAGCGGCACAAGAATATTGCGCACATCGTCGCGCACCGCGTGCAACGACACCGCCAAATTCGTTCCGATTTCATCGCCGCAACGTTGCATCATCGGCACAACGCCTGACGTAGACAAAGTGATTTTGCGTTTCGACAGGGATATGCCATGGCTGTCCATTACGATTTGCAATGCCGATTTGACATTGTCGAAATTATAAAGCGGCTCGCCCATTCCCATCATCACGATATTGGACAATAGCCTGCCGTCCATCGGCGACGGCCATTCATTCAACGAATCGCGGCATACCATCACCTGTGCCAAAATTTCGCCGGGCGTTAAATTGCGCACCAATTTCTGCGTACCGGTATGACAAAATTTACATGTCAACGTGCACCCAACTTGGGATGAAACGCACAACGTGCCGCGATCGTCGTCGGGGATGAACACGGCTTCGATTTCATTGCCGTCCGGCAAACGCAACAGCCATTTGCGCGTGCCGTCGTTGGAAATTTGTTCCATGGAAATTTGCGGACGATCCAGCACATAATTTTTCGCCAGCAAATCCCGGACGGGTTTTGCAAGATCGGTCATAACATCGAAATTTTTCGCGCCGCGGTGATAAATCCAGTGCCACAATTGTTTGGCGCGAAAGCGCGGCAAATCATGCGCTGCCAGTTCCGCAACCAGCTCGTCCAGATTTTTACCGATCAAATTTTTCCGTCCATCGAACGCCATATCCGGGGCGATCAGTGCGGTGGTGCATCCTGCCATTACTAAAACTCTATTTTATTATGGTAATATAATTACTACATTTTACTGTATAAGTCTATAAACTTATGTGTTATTTTCCTTCAAAGAAAAAATGGGTACTTTATGGTGAAAGCAGCCAAGAAATCTGCCTTATCGCCTGCTTCCACAGCAACAGACGGAAACAAGCGATATCCAAAAGATTATGATTTAATGCAACGGGTTGCGGCAAACGACGCAGCGGCCATATCCTTGCTTTATAAAAAATATGTACGGTTGCTGCAACATACCGCGCTACTTTATGGCGGCAAAGCGGGATTGGACGATATTGTCCAGCTATCATTCATCCAATTATGGAAAAATGCCGCAACGTATGACGGACAGCGCGCGAACTTAAGCACTTGGATATTTACAATAGCGCACCGCGAAACGGTCAATTGGAAACGCAAAGATGACAGATGGCATAAAAAAGGCGCGGTTCCATTGTGTTCGATCAATTTCCGGCTCGCCGATGCCAGACTGATGTCACATTCGCCGGAATTGCGGTCGGAAATAACCGCAACGATCAGTGGCGCAAAATTGACAGACAAAGAAAAAACGATTTTGACTGCGCGGTTCGCATATGGAATGACGATGCATCGGATCGCCATCATCGAAGGCATGGGCATAAACACTGTGAAAAGAATGTCGAAGCGCGCGATTGCAAAATTGCAAGAACGTTTAGTATCCGCCGAAAGGTAATAACACCAATCCCGCTATTGCGATTTCAACTCCGCTAAATCCTTGAAATGATCCAACGCGTCGGGATTCGCCAGCGCTTCTTTATTTTTAACCGGACGGCCATGCACGATTTCCCGCACCGCAAGTTCGACAATTTTTCCGGATTTTGTGCGTGGAATATCCGCAACCGCGATTATTTTCGCGGGCACGTGCCGCGGGCTGGCATTGTTGCGGATTTTGGCGGATATTGTTTTTTTCAAATCGTCGTTTAACGCAACGCCGTCTTTTAATTTGACGAACAAAACCACGCGCACATCGTTATCCCATTCTTGGCCTATAACCAGGCTTTCGATCACTTCGTCCAATTGTTCGACCTGGCGGTAAATTTCCGCCGTGCCGATGCGCACGCCGCCTGGATTCAACACCGCATCTGATCGGCCATAAATGATAAATCCGCCGCGCGGCGTTTTTTCCGCATAATCGCCATGGCACCAAATATTGGGAAATCCGGAAAAATAGGCGTTATGATATTTTTCGCGGTTCGCGTCGTTCCAAAAATAAATCGGCATGCTGGGAAAAGATTTTTGGCAAACCAATTCGCCCTTTTCCCCGATAACCGCCTGCCCGTTTTCATTGTAAACGGCCATATCCAATCCCAATCCCGCAACCTGGATTTCGCCGCGATAAACCGGGCTGATCGGGCTGCCCAATACGAAACAGGAAATAATGTCGGTGCCGCCGGAAATAGACGACAGGCAAATGTCCGATTTTATCCGGTCATACACGAATTGGAATCCTTCGGGACTAAGCGGGGATCCGGTCGATGTGATTAAACGCAAATTGGACAAATCGTGCGTTTTCGACGGGGTTAGATTCAATTTGGCGACCGCATCGATATATTTTGCGGCCGTTCCGAACAAGGTCGCTTTTTCCGCGGCCAGAAAATCGAAAATGATTTGTCCGCGATGTTGAAATGGGAACCCATCGAATAACAATAAACACGCTTTGGATGCCAGCGCGGACACAAGCCAATTCCACATCATCCACCCGCAAGTCGTGTAATAAAAAACCCGGT
>CAYWJR010000040.1:0-14220 GCA_964458615.1 uncultured Alphaproteobacteria bacterium | reverse complement strand
ACGGAACATAATTTTGCAATTTTACTTTTGGAATCTTGCCTTTGGTTTTGGCAAAAAGATCGTCCACCATTTGCGCTTGATTGGGTGGCGCATATCCGGCGGCGTTTTGTGTTTTTACAGCGGAATTATTAGGCATATTCATCATTGTTCCTGCCCGCTTGTTGTACTCTACCTCCATATATAAGGTAAAGTATTGTTTTTCCTATGGCGGGCGGTGATTATGTCGAATTAAACCTTTGTTTTCAATCTTATAAAAGCTATAAGCGGTAATTCAATCACGTCCTGGATCGGGCATGATTTGGCAGGATTTGAACGGATGAGCGTTAAAAAATACGATGTGATTATTGTAGGCGCTGGGTTCGCCGGGTTGTCGTGCGCGATCAAATCGGCGCGATTGGGTTTGCGCGTTTTGGTGATGGATCGTAAAAAAGACATTGGCGACGGAATCCGCACAACCGGCATATTGGTAAAAGAAGTATTCGACTATCTGAATGTTCCATCCGAATTGTTGCGCAAAATAAGCAATGTGCGGCTTTATTCCCCATCGCAAAAATTTATCGATTTGCAATCGGACGATTATTTTTTCTGCACCACCGATACGCCCGGTTTAATGAGGCATTTGTTGCAATGCGCCGCCGATTGCGGTGTGGACATCGTATTGGATCATGGATTTCGTGCGGCCAATAATACGGAAAATGGATATTTTATCGATTCTTTGAACGCGTCGTGCCGGTTTTTGGTTGGCGCCGATGGCGCGCGTTCGGCGGTGGCCGATTATTTCAACATGCCAAAACCGAAAAAATTTCTGATTGGAACTGAATACGAATACGCAACCGATATTTTGAATGTCGATCAGTTTCATTGTTTTTTAGATCAAGATCTGGCGCCGGGGTATTTGGGATGGATCGCGCCAGGCGTGGGAATTACCCAAGTCGGTCTGGCTTGCCACAATCACACAAAACCTGATATGAAAAAGTTTTTCGATAAAATAAGGCACATTGTCGATGTGCGCGATTTGCCGTTTCATGGCAATCGCGGCGGGTTGATTCCGATCGACCGCCCCATCCGCAATTCCTATCGCGACCGTTTGATTATTATCGGCGATGCGGCGAGCCATGTTTCGCCCCTGACTGCTGGCGGGATCGATTATGCGCTTAGAATCGGTGCGGCGTTGGGCGATTGCATGCACGATTATATTGCCGGAAAAACCCGGATTTCCCCCGGACGCGCGGTGCAGTCGGCGGTGCCTGGTTTCAACGCCAAGCATGCGATGCGGTTTGCGTTCGATAATTTGTGCCCTAATTGGTTAATAAATATTATGTTTGATACGAAATTGTTTTCCCATATGGGACAGGAAATATTTTTTAAACCCAAAAGTGTCGATTAATATTTCGCCCTGTTCCGCAGGTGGTTTATAGTTGGATTTTAATCGACGGGATCAAAATGATGAAAAAATCATATATTGCATTGTTGTTGGCGTTGCCGATATTGGCCGGATGCGGCAGCGAGGCGATAAAGCAATTTGCCAAACAAGTGCGTGAATTTGAAAATGGAACAAGCGAGCAAAAATCCACCCCACAACCCGCGATTTATTGTTATAACACCTTGGGCGAAGCGTCTTGTTACGATAAACCGCAACCCAAAGATTCCGACGGCAGTTTCGTCGGCACAACCGTTGAACCGGTCGATCCAAAAATACGCGAACATCAAGTGCAAGATAACATCGCCTTGCCGCCTGTGCCGGTCGAAGAAGTCGACATTCGGCAACCCGATCCGGTTTTAACAAATCCGGTTGCCGCGCCGGTACAAAACCCGGATCATCAAGATGCAGGTAAAAAGGATCCAGAAAAACCGGGTCCGGTTGATTCTGTTCCCGCTGTAAACGACTCGGCTATAAAAGAACCAATTGCGGAAAACCCAGTTGTAGAAAACCCAATTGTGCAAAACGAAGTCACCGCGCCATCCCCGGTATCGCAAGATACACCGGCGAACCGGCCATTATACGATCCATATTTAAATCAGATGGAACAAAAACCGGCCGAAGGAAATACAATCCCGCCACAAGTCCAAGAACCGATTGTGCCGCCGAAAACAAAATCCAAAAAAACCAAAAAACAATAAACCGGTTTTATTTGGCCATCTGATTGATGCGATCTTTTATCCCGCGCCAAATGTCGGGTGGCATCGGCGAAACACAATTATTCGCCGGGTCGGGAATAAACGGCACGCCAATCGGGGCCGCGTGCCCCAACATGCTCTGCCAATTCTTTGCGCAAAAAGTCACCGTGGCGCCAAATCGTTTTTTCTGCAATTTGTGTTCCAATTTGTCGATTTCTACATCGTCGGCTGTGGCGGCCGATGGTGTCGCTTTTTTTGCAACCATCGCCAGCGATAATGCCCGCAAGGCGGGAAAATGAGTAACCAGAACCACATGCTTTAATTCTCGTTCGGCGGCTTGCTGGAACCATTGCTGCGCGGCTGTGAAATGGTCGTAATCAAATTTCGCAAAGGCATTGTAAAAACTGAAATGATTATAGGAATCTGGGTATGCGGATTCACGCAGCCAATCGAATTCACCCAATTCCAGTATTGGTTTTTTGTGATTAGGATGTTGTCTTTCTTTCAACAGGCTGGCCAATAATGCTTTTGATTCCAAAGTTCTTGGCGCATCGGATGATGCGATCGCATCAATCGGCCGCGCATAAGGATCATGCAGGCGGCTGGATCTGTGATAAAGCAAATCCGCAATCCGCGATCCGCCGGGCTCTTGTATAGCGGGCGTTGGGATTGTATCGGAATCTGGCGGCAGTAAATCTTCGTTGGTTAGTTTGTGAAGATGATTGGCAACCAAATCCAGGCAATAATGACCATCAGACGTCAAATTTCCGCTTTGCGGATCATATTCCGTATGCCGCAGTAATGTCAGATAAACCGGTCTTTTGTTCATGCGCATTTTTGGCTTTGCCCTGTTAATAGGGCGAGATCATATGCTTTTGCCAGAAATTGGAAATAGGGAATCGCGGCTGTAAAATAAAATTCACGGATATTAATATCCGTGAATTTGGTCAATTTTGATTTGAGCTGAGTTTTTAATGGAGTGGTTTAACGCGAATGCGCATATCCGCAGCGGCGCGTTCTAATACCTGGGCAGCATGGCGTTCACCCATTACGGCGGTAAAACGATCAATACCCAGCGCCAAAAATGCGCCAGCGATCAAATGCGGGTCGACACCGTCGGCGGACAGTTTAATTTGTTGATCTAAAAGGTTTTTTATAGTCTGTTCCAAACGATCAGTGATCTGTTGGTCGGTCCATTGCGTGCTCATGACTACCCTTTAATTTTAATATTTCGTTAATGATTAGATCCTAACACAATTTATCCTTTTTGGCAATAGAAGAAGTTTAGAGAGTATTTTGCATGCGGCAACATGGCGTTTTGCCCATCAATCAGATAAAACCAATTATGAAATTGTTATCGATTGTAACCGCAAATATTTTCATAATTTGTGCATTGATGGCGCCAGCGTTTGTTTCGGCGGATCAATATACGGGGTCGCGCACTTATGATCTTTTGGGTTCATGCCCGGTTTATGTCAGTGGCGTAGAAATCGGCCGCGCCTATGCCGAACCTTATGGAATTTTGCCGCAAATCGATATTGAAAGGCGCGATCCAAACCGCGCATATGCCAATGAACTGGCGGTTTTTTTGCGCATCATCAATCGCAACGATTTCAACGACCGGTTGCGGCATGTGTCGATGCCGATTGCGTTAAAAACATCGATCAAAAAAATTGAATATCTAAAATCGATTCAAAATCCAAATGACCGAAACGATATTCGCGCGCGAAAGATTGCAGTAACGATCGATTATATCGATTTGCCGGGCGGCCGTTTGGTTGTGGGCGATTTGTACCGTTCGGACGCCGAGTATTTATCCATGATCGAATTGCGCCCGGATGATCGGTTTATTCATGCCACGGGAATCGATACTGTTTTGACTTATGGTGAAACGATCGATCTGGATTTAACTTTTGATAATGCCGGCAAAGTCACCGTGCCGGTGCAAATCCGCCGCCGCCCGCAAAAAGATGCATTGTACCGCCGCGATTTGCCGTGGCCCGATTGCCAATAATATTTATGCATTTCATCGGCAATATTATGCGCCGCACCGAATTATTCGCTTGGCTTGGCGGAATAATTTATGCATGATCGCCATTAACGCCCGCAAATAAAATGGAGATTATTATGCCGATGCGCAAATTGCCCAGAAAAAATATTCACCTGGCAACAGTGATTGAAAACATAATTCAGAATGGCACTGCGCGGACGCAGCAGGAAATTTCCAAATACCTAAAAAGTCAGGGTATTGCGGTCAATCAATCTTCGATTTCTCGCGCGCTTAGAAAGATTGGCGCAGTAAAAAGTTTGGATCAGCAGGGACGCGCTTTTTACCGCATTCCCAACGCCGCCAATCATATCGGCACAAATCAATCGATTAAAAATTTGGTGAATGGCATCGATTCCAACGAGGCATTGATTATGGTCCACACCAGAACCGGATCGGCGAATGTGGTTGCCCAATTGATCGATGAACAAAATTTCCCGGAATTGATGGGCACGCTGGCTGGCGACTGCGAAATTATGGTTGTCCCGAAATCCATGCGGTTCAAAAACAAATTGCTGGCCGATTTGCAAAAATTTCTGGAACTTGCCTAGTCTTTTGTCTCACTTAGCCCTGCATTAACCTTTTTACCGGAACATCGGTTGTGCTTGATCCATGTCAAATAATTGATAATTAATGATAAAATAGGGGGCTAAAATAGTCGTTGCACTGTATTTCTTTTTAAGATATTATTTAATAATAATTATCAAATAAAAGTGATTAAAAACTGTAATAAATAGTTCGGTCTGAAAAAGGGGTACGGCGCGATGACAATCAAAAAAGAAATTTTTGGCATGGATAACCAAAACATCGGCGCGAAACCTGAATTGTCTCATGTCGATCAAGCGTATTTTTTATATTATGGAATCGGTCGCCAAGGGGATGTGTTTGGAACTAGGGGCGCGATTGCGATGTTGTGTTTGGAAATCATCGCGCAATGTCCGGAACTGTCGTCTTGCAGAATCGGAAAATTCGGCGCAAGCGGAACGGAATTATTAAACGACGAAGATATTTTGCGTGCCGCCGCCGAATACATACAAAAAGGCGCTGGTGCGGTTCCATCTTTCAAGGCCGGGATTAATTTATCGTCTTGGCGAAATCTAGCCGAACAAAAAAGCGGCAACCCAGCGGTAGCATAAAGGAATAAAAACATGATCTTGCATATTATCGCCGCTGCATCCGTTTTGGTTTCCTTGCCGATTTTATATGCCGCATTAGCGCCGAAACCTGTACGTGTTCGCATCCGGTCGCGCCGCTAAAAAATTTTTATTTTCCGGCAATATTGAATCCGTCTATTTATTTTTGTTACATCTGCTGTCCCTTCATCAAAAAAAGGAGACGGCAGTGGCAGATAAAATCAGTTCCAAAAGAAAATTAAAATCCCAAGACCCTATCAAGCCAAAATTCAAGCCGACGCAGGCGGAAAGCATTTTGGTGCGCCTGCATGAAAACGGCCAAATAAACGATGCCGAGTTCAAAAATGGAATGCAGTATGCGTTCGATTTCATGATCGCCGCAATGCAGGGGCATTTCGCCAAAACCCATTATGACGTAATCGCAATCGACGGTATCGGGTATTCCCACGCCAATGACAATTTAACGCCAACGGAAATGCAGATTATCGCTAGAAACAGAATTAAGCTTGCGGAAAAAAAAGTGGGCAACTTAGCGGCTTCTTGTTTTTACCATGTGCTGGGTTTGGGCATGACAATTCGGGATTACGCGCACAAAATCAGCCAAGGCGGATACCAGGGACAAAAAAGATATTTGTCGCCGCATCAAGCGATGGGAGTTTTATTGTCCGGACTGGCCAGTTTGTCGGATCAGTATGATGTAAGATGATTTTCCGGTTGAATTGACTTTGGTGAAACCGGGTGATATGTTTTTAAGTACAATACAAAAGTTATAAGCGCCGTCCGGAAATATCCGGCGGCGCTTTTTTATTGCCCCGTAACTATTCTTAACATCGGTATCAAAAGGAGCCCGCATGCCATCCATAACCGAAGCGCACGTCGTGTTGATTAAAAAACCGTTTGAATCCGAACAAGATGAAGCCTGTGTTGCGATGGCGACGCCATGGGAAGAATATTTGGAAAAAAACAACCGGATTAAACCGCAACGTTTCCAAGTGCATTTGGTCGTATCGGGATTTTCCGAACGCGAAGAAGCGCGCGGTTTTGCGGAAAATTTTATGTCTTACGGCAGTATGTTTGTTTTCAATAATAAAAAAAGACCTTTATACCGCATCGATGTCGATTCGGATGACAAGGGATGCATTTAAATGGCATTGAAAAAACGCGGCGGCAAAAAGAAAAAGACAATTGCGCATGAAAAAAAGACGCCCGCGCCAGCCGTTCATAATCAAAAAGAACTGGAGAACGAGGCGGTAAAATTGCTGGTGCAAATAATTCGCGGCGAATTGATTGAAATGGACGACAAAGATTTAAAACCGCCGACGATAGCGCAGCGACTGAATGCGGCTCAAGCATTGTTGAAAATAAAAGATTTGGTTGCACCGGAATCCGAAAAACCGAACGCCGGTTCAATGGTGGATATACCAGAACGGTCGGTTACATTCGCCGAATGGCTGCAACGCGGCGCGGATATGCAAAAAGTCAAATCTGGCGAATAAGCGATCTAACTTTTTTCAGAAGTTTTGGATTTAGATTTTCGCGAAAACGGAGCGGGAGAACGCCGCCAATCTTTGGCAGAAAACTTACTCTTTGTTTTAGTCGCCGATTTTTTCGATCCGCCCGTTTTTGCGGCTGGCGATGCGGCGGATACTTTGCTGGCTGTGTTGTTTTCCACTTTCTCAACGCTTTTGGAAAGTTTGTTCAAGCCTTTGCCTGCCATTGCCGGGGTTGCGGCGCACAGCACAAAAGCAAAGCAAAATGCGATAACGGCATATTTGGAAAAATGGATTGTCATAAATGGATTATAACGCAATTAAGATAAAAAAACATTACGGAGCCAGCACGCCGCGCCGCAATGGCCGCGGGTGTTGCCTGGTGTAACCTTTGCGGGTTATTTTCAGCTTGTTTTTCTGGAACCGGTTTTGATCCCGTGTCACTTGCCCATCCGTGCCTATGGCACCCGGTTGGACGGGGGTAATAACGGCGGAGTCAGGCGCCGTTTGGGGCGCGGCCACCGGTGTAACCACGGCTGAATCGCCACCTTGCGCTTGCGCACTGGCATAAGGCGAAAGGCATAAAAATGCCGCCAACACCAATCCCCGCACAATGGCGAGCGGTAAATTCGATATGGTTATGTGTTTTGACATTCTCTCTATTTTACCATTCTTGGTTATCGTTTTTTGGCTAATACCAAGCAATATTATGTCAAATATTGATATTTTTGATTCTTGTACTGCCCCTATATTTACCATTTTAACGGTAAAAGCCTTACGAAACTGTAAATGATAATACGTTTTGGATAACTCAATAAAATCAATGAATTCACACTTATGGCGCCCCCAAATCGGCCCCCAGGCGGCGGCAATAGACGCAGGTTTGATCGCAGAAGAGCTGTTATTCGGCGGCGCGCGCGGTGGCGGTAAAACCGATTTCTTGCTGGCGGATTTTATGGCCGATGCCAATTTTACCAACGGTTCCGCTTGGCGCGGCATCATATTCCGGAAAACATATCCGGAATGCGAAGAATTGATCGCGCGCAGCCGTGAAATATATACTGCCTGTTGCAAGGGTGCGGAGTATCACAGTCAGACCAAAACTTGGCGTTTTTCTTCTGGCGCGACGTTGAAAATCCGCGCGCTTGAAAATGCGGGGGATGCCGATAAATATCAGGGTCATTCTTATACATGGATTGGTTGGGATGAATTGGGCAATTGGCCGGACGGATCGGCATATCATAAATTGAAAGCCTGTCTTCGCTCGGCGTCTGCCGGATGGAACTTCAGCAGGCTGTTGAATCGATGGCATCATTGTCTGCGGACGATATTTTGTTGGATATGATTGCGGATTATTCGGTTTTAAGAGATCAAATACGCGCTTGTTATGAAATGTATTAAGATGCAATCGGACAAAAAACGAAAACCCAGTCTTTTCAGACTGGGTTTTAATTTTTCCATTTGGAGGAAATACGCAAAGCGGTAAGATTCAATAATCGTAGACTTTGCAAGCTCTCTGTTCAACGCGCCGGTTGGTTTTTTTTGTTATTCATAATGTATAATACCGTTTGGTAAATGCAAATAAAAATTAACCAACACTATAAAAATAACCGTGCAATGCAATAAATCTTTTATTATCAATATTCTAGATTGCTGGCGTGGCACTTCAGCTGGAATTTCGGGTAAAAAAACATCATTACTATTGGCTTGGAAAAAGCGAGCTTTGGGGCGCGGTTTGAAGATGGAGCCATAAATTTGCTGTGAATCAGTCTTGAATGGCTAAGTGCTTGATTAATGGTGCTGCCGAGTGGGATTGAACCACCGACCCCCACCTTACCAAGATGGTGCTCTACCACTGAGCTACGGCAGCCTTTAAAAAAAGCTGGCGCAAGATGCCATGGCTTGATCAATTTATCAAGATCAAATAATAAGCAATAACAGCTAATAAAGAAGGCAGTCCGATGAAGGCCAAGCAAAAAAAGCAAATTAAACATAAACTTGAACAAGCCCTAAAGCGGAATGTTCAAAAGCGTAAACAGCAGCTAAAGCAGCGCGCGCTCAAAACAGACGCTGAAAAGAAATTATCTTAAACTTTATTGATAATTATCAAACTATTATTCCTTGTTTGCTATCATAATAGAATGGCGCAAAGAAATAATTCCAAGACATAAAGCGCCTGTTGGGTGAGCTATGGAATCAAGGCTTTGGTCTTTTACCGCGGATATGAACGCCGATGGCATGATCGCTCCCGACGATATCTGCCTTTGGATTCACTGGCTTTATTTTTATCCGGGTGATTTCTTTATCAAAATTTGCCTGTCTTTGGACATGGGGCCTCTTATCAATTTTCTTGAATTTTCCAATCGAAATTATGGCGGCTGGGTGTCTGGCGTTTTCTCGTTTATGTTCTGGTGGGTTGCCATTCAGCGGCTTTGTAACCCACGAACAAAATCGACTAAAAACCCTTGCCCTGCTGACTAGCGCCATATATAAGCCATAAGGTGATTTACCTTAGAGGTTTCAATGGCGATTTTATCAGATGTCAGCATTCGCGAACTTGCCACCAAACAGCAAATGATCGAACCGTTTGTGGAAGCGCAAAAACGCGAAGGTATGATCTCGTACGGCCTTTCCTCTTATGGTTATGACGCTAGAGTCGCTCCGGAATTTAAAATTTTTACCAATCTGGAGTCCGCGATAGTCGATCCCAAAAATTTTTCCCCCTCCAGTTTTGTCGACAAAAACACCGATGTTTGCATCATCCCGCCAAATTCTTTTGCCTTGGGCAGAACCATTGAATATTTTCGGATTCCACGGGACGTTTTGGTCGTCTGTCTTGGAAAAAGCACGTATGCGCGGTGTGGAATCATTGTCAATGTGACACCATTAGAGCCGGAATGGGAAGGGCATGTCACAATCGAGATTTCCAATACCACCCCGTTGCCAGCAAAAATATATGCGAACGAAGGCATATGCCAGTTTTTGTTTTTTCAAGGTGACCGGCCTTGTGAAACATCTTACAAAGATCGCGCAGGGAAATACATGAAACAAAAAGGCGTCACTCTGCCGAAACTTTAGAAATAAAAATGGATAAAATAAAAATTATTGGCGGCAATAAACTGGCCGGACGCGTAAAAATCAGCGGTGCGAAAAACGCCGCTCTTCCTTTGATGACTGCGTGTCTTTTGGCTAAAGAGCCTTTAACCTTGACTAATGTACCGCATTTGGCCGATGTCACGACAATGGCGACATTGCTGGCGTCTTTGGGCGTAAAGATCGGCATAGATGGCAGGTCCACGCAAAACCAAGGCCATCTGGGAAAGGTGTTGACGCTGGATGCCGGCAATCTAACATCCACAAAAGCCGATTATGAATTAGTACGCAAAATGCGCGCCAGCATTTTGGTATTGGGACCATTATTGGCCAGACATGGGCAGGCAATGGTTTCGTTGCCGGGCGGCTGTGCCATTGGCACACGCCCAGTTGACTTGCACATCAAAGCAATGCAGGATTTAGGCGCAAATATAGAATTGCAGAACGGCTATATTCATGCCCATGCCAAAGACGGCTTAAAAGGCGCAGAAATTCATTTTCCGTTTATTTCCGTTGGTGCCACAGAAAACGCGGTTATGGCGGCAACTTTGGCGCGCGGAACGACGGTGATTCATAATGCCGCGCAGGAGCCTGAAATAACCGATTTGGTGAATTGTTTGAATAGCATGGGAGCAAAGATTTCCGGGGCAAACAGCAGCACGTTAGTTATAAATGGTGTTGATAATTTACATGCATCGGAGCATGCAATTTGTCCGGATCGGATAGAGGCGGGTACATACGCAGTCGCTGCGGTGATTTGCGGTGGGGAATTGATTTTAGAAAACATTAAACCGAACGATCTAAGATCTTTGCTGGATATATTGAAATCTGCTGGTGCAACCATCACAGAAAATGACACCAGTATTGTTATCAAAGGTAACGATAAAATCAATTCAGTGGATATCGAAACCGCGCCATTCCCCGGATTTCCAACCGATTTGCAGGCGCAAGTGATGACATTGATGACTATCGCGGGCGGTAAATCGAAAATAACCGAAACAATTTTTGAAAATCGTTTTATGCATGTCCCTGAATTGATGCGCATGGGTGCAAAAATAGAAGTGGATGGATCGACCGCTGTTGTGCACGGTGTTTCAAAACTAAAAGGTGCGCCGGTGATGGCGACCGATTTGCGTGCTTCTGTATCTTTGGTTCTTGCAGGGCTTGCTGCGTCTGGTGAAACGACGATCAGCCGTATTTATCACTTGGATCGCGGGTATGAACACATTGAAGAAAAATTGTCCGCATGCGGCGCGAATATTGAACGGATTCGGGCATGATTGGCGCAGCCGATTCGCCGAATAAATTATTAAAACTGCGCATTGAGGATGCAGAAGACGTAATCGCGATCGCGCCCTTGTTGCAAGATGCTTTGGTTCCAATTGTTGATGTCGCGTTGATCGATTTTAGCCCGCAAGGAATAGGGCAACAATTTATTTTGATCGCCAGCAGATTTTGTTGGGAAAAATCTTGCACCGCAAATCAAGAAAAGACATCCGAGCGCGTTCACACAGCTTTGGTTTTTGGAAATGTTAAATCGGTTCAGTATAAAAATATAGACAGAGAAAACAAAGATTTAGTTTTATCGCTATTGACCGTTGGACTGAATCAAAACGTCGTATCCTTATTTTTTGCCAAAGATGCGGTGATAAAAATCGAAGTACAAGAATTAGACTGCGTACTGCAAGATATGGCCGACCCGTGGCCTACACGGTTTGTGCCGGATCATGAAATCGCTGAATGAACAATCCCAAAAGGCAAACAGATCAAAATTGTACAATCCAATTATCGGATGTGATCGTGTTCCATGCGACATCGGTAAAGGATTTGCAATCATCCCATATTGCGGATGAAGTAACCGTTCTAAAGGGCGACATACTGGCGCGGCATGACATACAAATACCCGGAAGCCACCATAAAATATTGGCAGGCTGTTCTCTGCGGATCAGCTATAACTTGATGCATTTAAGCCTTTTAATATGCGACTCGATGGGCGGCCAATTGGCAGGAAAAGATATATCGGGCGCGCAATTTGACAAAATATTGTCCGATTATTTAAAAGTATGTAACAGTTACTCGGAATGCTTGCGCCAAGGCGGTTTGGCGCAGTTGGAAACAATCGACATGGGCAGGCGTGCACTGCACAACGAAGCGGCCGACGTTCTAATGGATCGTTTTGCCCCGCAAATCGTCATGGACCACGAAACGGCAAGAAGGCTGTTTGCCTTGCTGGCGGCTATCCACAGATCGCATTAATTGCGCTTGCAAAATTATAAAATAGTATTATGCCTACTGCTATTGAAAGTTTTTCAGGGCATTGTTTAATCGTTATGAGCCAGCCAAAATCCGTATTGTTCGCTTGCAATAAGAATTCGATTCGCTCTCCTATGGCGGCGGCGATAGTCCGGCAGAAATTAGAAGGCAATCTGATCGTCGATGCTTGCGGTATCGAAAAAGATGAACTGAATCCGTTTGCGTTCGGCGTTTGCGAAGAAGTCGGGTTGAATCTAATCCCCCATTTTCCTAAAACATTCGACGATGTCGATATTTGCGACTTTGATCTGGTTATTGCCTTGTCCCAAGAAGCGGCCGGTGCGGCACGTTCCAAAATATCCGAATTGACCGGAAAAAAGCCCTTGTTGGAGTTCTGGTTTATAGACGACCCAAGCCAAGGGGAAGGCACAAGGCAGCAAATAATGACGTCTTTCAGGGCTTGCCGGGACGATTTGCAGGGCCGCATTAAATCCCGTTTCGCTTATGCCCTGCCAAAATACTAATATAGCGCTTGCCATTAGCGGCTTTTTTTCTTATTTTGCGCTGGTTTAGAACAAGAGGAAATAATGGCAAAAGAAGAGCCAATCGAGTTTCAAGGCACAGTTACCGAAATCCTGCCCAATGCGATGTATCGCGTAAAGCTGGATAATGGCCACGACATACTGGCGCACGCGTCGGGTAAAATGCGTAAAAATAGAATCCGCGTTTTACTAGAAGACCGCGTGACGATCGAAATGACGCCATATGATTTGACCAAGGGGCGGATCACTTTCCGTCACAAGCCAGGCGCTGCTGCGCCAGCCGTGCAATAATCACGAACACACAAATCTGGCGTAAGTCGGATTCCAAATCAATTGCCACCCGCAACCGCAATAGCCGTTGTGCCGGTATCCGCTAATCACGTCCGCCAATCCCATGCACATGACCGCTGCAGGGTTTTGCGTTTGATCGAAAAACGGCATCTGGTCGATTCGGCATTTAGCGCCGTTAACCAATTGCTCGCTGTATATGAACGATTCGAATTGCGGCCATGGCGGCGGCAGTGGGTTGAACATTCTTGCGCATATAAATCCGTCTTGATTCGATCCATGATTTGGCGAATTTAGTACGGGAAAGTCCTTGTCGAAACTGATGGCGCGGCAAGGTATGCGGTTGCCTTGTCCGTCGGTGGGGCAAAACATAAATGCGCCTTGTAAAAAGCTTTTTGCCGCAGGCCATGATGTCATTTGCGACGTTGTGCCGAAAAAATCTCCGAACGAATTTATTTTTACGCACTGATTAACAACGCCGACTGATCTTGGCAAATACATCCAAGGATTGCAGCTTTTCAGTTTATAATTTCTTTTTCTCTTTTTTATTTCCATCTCAAGGGAAGATTCTTCTTCGGCATAGTTGCCGCCCGAAGAACTTTTCATCAAATTTCCGCCTATTTGGCGCTGCGCAGATCCGGTGTGGCGAGCCAGATCCTCATCTTCGTCAAAATATTCGTCTTCGATGGCGGCACTTATGTTCTCGCCTGGTGCGGGCGTGCGCTGAATAATTTTGCGTGTGTTGCGTTTGTTGGCGGATCCCGCCGTTTTTTGCGCGGTGGCCGAATTTATTTCTTGGTCGATCGACGCAGCAGGTTGCGCAGCAATGCTGGCATCTTTATTTGCGGTTGCGCCGCCGCCGGCTGCGACAGGTCCATTGGATCCCAATTGTTCTGATAGAGAATTATTTCGTGTATTGCCGCCTGCCGCCGACGGTAATACAACATCGTTGCTGGCCACGGGCGGAGCCAATTGTTCACTAGCCTTGGTTTCCACAACCTTGGTATTATTATCCGTCACTTCAGCGTTTTGCGAGGCGGCAGGCAAATCCAAAGTATCTTCTTCTTCTTCGCCGATGATTGGCGCTATGTCTTCGCATTTAATTTTCTTGTTTCGTTGCACCAATGCCTTGCCGGTAGGGCAACCAGCCGGCATTGCTTGTGCGTCTTCTGCGGCAGGCAGCGCGCATTCCCACATTTGCTTGGCATCGTTCCAAACATAAACCTCTCCAAATGCGCAATTACGGTTATTTTTCT
>CAYWJR010000039.1:0-14354 GCA_964458615.1 uncultured Alphaproteobacteria bacterium | reverse complement strand
TATGAATGGTAAACGCCAACGCGCACAATCCGGCATTGGTGCATATATTGCTGGTCGCCTTTTCGCGGCGGATATGTTGTTCGCGGGTGGATAAGGTTAAAACGAAACCGCGTTTTCCTTCGGCATCGACGGTCTGTCCGCACAAACGCCCCGGCATTTGCCGCACGTCGCGTTCGCGCGCCGCGAACAATCCGACATACGGTCCGCCGAAATTCAACGCATTGCCGATCGATTGGCCTTCGGCCGCGACAATATCCGCGCCCATTTCGCCCGGCGATTTTATCAAACCCAGCGATACGATTTCATTGACGACAACAACCAAATACGCGCCCTTGGCGTGGCATTGCTTGGACAATTCCGTCAAATCGGACACTTCGCCGTAAAAACATGGATATTGCACCACAACGCAGGATGTTTGATCGGTTATATGCGCGTGCAATTTTTCATCCGCGCCGGAATCGGCCGGCAAAGATTTAACCGTAAAACCGCCGTATTTTCCGTGCGTTTCGATAATTTCGCGGTAATGCGGATGCAAGGCGCCCGATAAAACCACCTGATCGCGTTTGGTGATGCGGTTGGCCATTTGCACCGCTTCGACTGCGGATGTGGATCCATCGTACATCGATGCGTTGGCGACATCCATTCCGGTGATCATCGAAACCTGGGTTTGGAATTCGAATAAATATTGCAATGTGCCTTGCGCGATTTCCGGCTGATACGGCGTATAGGACGTTAAAAATTCGCCGCGCTGGATAATGTAATCGACGCTGGCCGGAACATGGTGACGGTATGCGCCGCAACCCAAAAACGACGGCACCGACGATGTGCCGGTATTTTTCGCCGCCATGGCGCGAATGATCGATTCAACTTCGATCTCGCTTTTGTACCCTGGCAAATCGACCGGTTTGTCCAATTGCGCCGAACGCGGCACTTGTTTGAACAATTCGTCGACATTGGCGATACCGATTTTGCGCAACATGTCTTTGCGGTCTTGATCGGTCAATGGCAAATAACGCATCTTAATCACTCCTGATAAACCAGCGGCGGAAAATTGGTATTATAAACCTTGGATATATTTTTTATATTCGTCTTCGGTCATCAACGCGCCAAGTTCGTTTTGATTGGCGATTTTGATTTTGAAAAACCACCCATCGCCCAACGGCGATTGGTTGATCAAACCGGGATTGCCGGACAACACATCGTTTCGCGCAACCACTTCGCCGCTTAGGGGCGAATAAACGTCGCTGGCCGCCTTGACGGATTCGACAACCGCCGCTTCCTTGAATTGGGTCAGTTTTTTGCCCATGCCGGGCAAATCGACAAACACCACATCGCCCAACTGGCTTTGCGCGTATTCGGAAATTCCAATAGTGGCGGTATCGCCATCGATCCGCACCCATTCATGTTCTTTGGTAAATTTTACAGCCGTCATTTAAACTCCTTATTGAAAAAAACTAACCCCGGTAATACCGCGATGGAACGAAAGGCGCCGGCGATATTTTTGCCGGAACCAATTGGTCGCGGATCGACAATTGCACCGCCTGTCCGATTTGCGAAAACTGCGTTTCGACATACCCCATCGCAATCGGCGCGTTCAATGTCGGGCTGAACGTGCCGCTGGTAACGACGCCGATTTTTTTATTGTCCAAGAAAATTTCCGCGCCGCCGCGGGCGATATTGCGCCCATCCGGGCGAATGCAAACCCGTTTGCGCGCGGCGCCGTTTTGCAATTGCTGTTTAATGATCCCCTCGCCCAGGAAATTTCCTTCGATGCGGCGGCGTTTGCCCAATGTCCATTTCAAATCGGCTTCGATTGGGGTTGTGGTTTCATCCAATTCCTGCCCATACAAACATAAACCGGCTTCCAAACGCAGTGTGTCGCGCGCGCCAAGCCCGATCCAGGAAACGTCCTGATTTTTCAAAAGCAATTGCGCCACCGGCTCGGCGTCTTTGGCGTCGATTGCGATTTCATATCCGTCTTCGCCGGTGTAACCGGAACGGCTGATGACCGCGTTCATACCGCCGATAGACGTTTGCGCAATCGTCATAAATTTCAATTTATCGATTCCGGGAACAAGCTGCGATAAAATCGGCGCCGCCTTCGGCCCTTGCAACGCCAACAACGATTTCGACGGCAAATATTCAACCCGGTCTTTGCCCAGATACGATTGAATATGCGCCAAATCCACCGCCTTGCGCGATGCGTTTACGACCAAATACAGGCCGCCTTTGACGCGGGTGATCATCAAATCGTCGATAACGCCGCCTTCGGGATTGGTCAGCAGCGAATATTTCATATGATTTTCCGGCAATTCCAAAAGATCGGCGACCACCAATCCTTCGAATTTGGCGGCCAAATCGTCGCCATGAATCATGATATGGCCCATATGCGACACATCGAACAAACCGGCCGCGTTGCGCACATGATTATGTTCGCCCATGATGCCTTTTGGATATTGAATCGGCATTTCGTACCCGGCGAAACTGACGATTTTTGCGCCTGCCTGGCTGTGCGCCGTATAAAGCGGCGTTTTACGCAAAGTCGCGGATGGCGGGTAACTGGTCATGATTATTCCGTTTTCTGCACGTTTTGTGCGACAGGTTCGATACCGACAAATATTTCATAACGCATGTCCGATTTCGGCAATTCGATTTCCGACGTTTCGATCAAATTGGCTTCTTTGAAATCGGCGTCGGCAAAAACCAAATCCAAAATTTCGGTTTGTTTGGCGACAACGTCCTGATTTTGATCGACGATCGCGATAAAATATTGCAATGCGCCCGGATTGATTGTCGTCTGATTCCGGGTCGCGGTGAATTTCACGGCCAATTTCATATATGTCTTTTCGCCACTCGCCTTGCATTGTCCGGCGATGCGCGTAATTTCGGCGCGCCAAAGAGGTTTTTTATCCTCGCCCAAATCGCCGTTTATTTCGGACGCCGCCTTTAAGATAGCGAAATCCGGGCAATCGACCACCTTCAATTCTTCGGTCATATTCCAAAGACTGCAAGACGCCAAAAAACATGTGGCAACGGCCAAAACCGCCCATTTCGCGGCGGGTTTTTTAAGGAAATTCCAAACTTGATACAATTTGTTATTCATTCTATGTTGTGTCTTTGAAGGACGAAGAGACAGGCAGATTAACCAAATGAACGCACGCGTGCAAGCATCACTTACCATTCATCTCGCAGCGCCCAGAGGTTTTTGCGCGGGTGTGGATAGAGCCATTAAAATCGTTGAAAAGACGATAGAAAAGTACGGCGCGCCGGTTTATGTGCGGCATGAAATCGTGCATAACCGCCATGTGGTGGAATCGTTGGAACGGCGCGGGGCGGTTTTTGTCAACGAATTGGAAAATGCGCCCGATGACCGGCCGGTCATATTCTCGGCTCATGGCGTTGCCAAATCGGTTCCGAACGAGGCCAAATCGCGCAACATGATCTATGTCGACGCCACCTGCCCTTTGGTGACCAAGGTTCACAGCCAAGTCGACCATTTGCAGCAATCGGGATACCACATTATTTTGATCGGCCATGCCGGCCACCCCGAAGTGATCGGCACATTGGGTCAATTGCCGCCTGGCAGCATGGATTTGGTTGAAAACGCAACAGACGCGCAAACGATCCAAATCGCCAACCCGGAAAAACTGGCTTATGTAACGCAAACCACATTATCGGTCGACGATACGGCGGAAATTGTGCGTATTCTGCAATCCCGTTTTCCGGCGATCCGCGCGCCCAAAAAAGACGATATTTGTTACGCCACGACCAATCGCCAAGAAGCCGTCAAGGCATTATCGGAAAAATGCGACGGCATTATCGTTGTCGGCGCGCCCAATTCGTCGAATTCCGTACGCCTGGTCGAAGTCGCGCAAAAAGCAGGCTGCACAAAAGCCATTTTATTGCAAAGCGCGGACGATTTGGATTGGAATTGGATGAGCGGGATACAAAATTTGGGCATTACCGCCGGGGCATCGGCGCCGGAAATTTTGGTGGACGAATTGGTGGCCGCCTGCCGCAAAAGATTCAATGTATCGGTGGAACATGTTATCACCGCGCAGGAAAACATAGAATTCAAATTGCCGAAAATATTGCTCGACAACCCGGTAAACCCATAACGAAAACGCATGATCAACCAAATCCGCGAACATGAACTGCAACATTTTCTGGTCGATTATTTAATCGGGCCTGCGTTGAATTGCTATTATATCGGCCATAAATCCGGGTATGACGTATTTCGCCTGGAAACTACGACCGGGTTTTACGAATTGCGGTTATGCGACAATATCGACGAAAAATGGAACGCTCAGCCGGCATGCAACGACAATATTTCCCCGATTGCGCGGCTGGACGGAAGCAATTACGCGGCTTTGCGCGGCAAAAATGCGGTAATTTTCCGCGCCGCCGGTAATTCCGACACGTCTTATTATTTCTACAAACAACCTTACGCCAACGACTCCGTATAAATTCAAGCCAATCCCGCCCGGTATGACCGGTCATTCCTTGGGAAATACCGGTAACCAACATTGATCTTTTTTTGTAATTTTGTCATGACCGAAAAACTGCGTATCTATACTGACGGCGCTTGCAAGGGAAACCCGGGTCCAGGGGGTTGGGGCGCATTATTAATATACAAAGACCAAGAAAAAGAATTGTCGGGCGGTGAGGATAACACCACCAACAACCGAATGGAATTGATGGCCGCGATCAAGGCGCTGGAATCTTTAAAACGGCCCGTTATGGCGGATTTATATACCGACAGCCAATATGTGCGCCAAGGCATTACCGAATGGATCCATAATTGGAAAAAAAACGGCTGGAAAAATTCGCAAAAGAAACCGGTCGTCAACGCCGATTTATGGCAAAGATTGGACGAATTGCGCGCGCAGCACCAAATCGAATGGCATTGGGTGCGCGGCCATAACGGCCATCCGGAAAATGAACAGGTCGATCAATTGGCCACCCGCGCGGCGGAAGAAATCGCAAACGGATAACGGCGCGTTTTTATTGCCGGGCTTGTTCAAAGGATTTTCGCACAACCGATTCCGACAATAATTCCGGCAATGCCTGTCCGGCCGGGTTTTGTTTGCTGTACACCGCGTTAAACGGTATGCCGTACCGGCCAAACGATTCCAGATACCGCCCGATGGCCGCGTTTGGTTTTGTCCAATCGCCGCGCATCAAAACCACATCCGGCGCCGCCATTATTTTTTGAATATCGGCGGTATCCAAAACCAATTTCTTGTTTACTTTGCAAGTCAGACACCAATCGGCGGTAATATCGACGAACACGATTTTTCCCTGCAAAACCAAAGCCGGGATTTTTTCAGGTTCGAAATATTGCCATGTCAATTTTTCACCCGCATGATTGGCGCCCGATCCGCCACGTTGCATCGACCCCATCAATTGCATGCCCAAAATCGAAAACAGCCACAACGCGGTTATGGTCAAAAACACCGCCAGAACGCGGCGCACCGTTACCATCCATTTGCCCGGTTTCGGCAAAGCATATACCGCCGCCGGATACGCCGCCACCGCCAAATATGGAATCGCCATGCCAAAACCGATGGCCGTGAAAATTAAAAATATCGATAAATATCCTTGCGACAACGCAAACCCAAGCGCCGTGCCCAAAAATGGCGCCGAACACGGCGTTGCCAGTAATGCGGCAAACGCGCCCATCAAAAATTCACGGCCCAGATTATGATCGCCGGAAACGCCGCCCATGCGCCCCAGATTAGCGATCCACAACGGCAAGCGGATTTCGAACAACCCCCATAAATTGGCGGCGAATATCGCAACCACAACGCCCAAGAACGCCAAAAACCATGGTTGTTGGAATTGAATTCCCCAGCCGATTTGATTCCCGGTGAATTTCAACAACGACAATCCAGACGCCAAAATCAAAAACGACGCGACAATCCCGGCCGCGGCCGCCAAGAAACTGTGGCGAAGACCGCGTTTTTCAAAATCGTGTTTCTTTATAATTTGCATCAATTTGATCGACAACACAGGCAAAACGCACGGCATGACGTTCAAAATCAATCCACCCAAAATTCCAAACCCGATCATCGCCACCAGTAATTTCCAACTAAACGACGATGGTTTTAAAACCGGCATGGTGGTTTTTTCAAAACCTTTATCGCCATCGACCAATGTCAATGTGATCGCATTGCCGGTCAGTTTTTTGAAAACATCCGGATCATCCGCATGGATCGGCAAGGTGAATACCGCGCTGCCCATACTGCCCGCGCTCAAACGAACATCCGGTTTCCCGAATGTGACCGGCAAAGCGGTTTCGCCGAACAGATCGGGTTTTGAAAATCCATTCGCGTTATAGGCATGAATTTCTAAAACCGGTTTTTCTTTGTCGCCTGCGACATAAACATTTTTAATGTCCATGAAACTGCGCGTGCCGTCATTGTCGGGCAGATATTGGGCGAACATAGCCATCAAATCGCTTTCTTCAGACCACAAGATCGCGCCAGGATACAATTTCAGTTCAAAATGATTCGTGTACGGAACGCAAATTTCCGCGCAAGTCAGGTAATCCACTTTGGCCCGCAAAATCGTTTGCGTACCGGCGCCGGACAAGGTGACCGTGATCGGCAAAACAACCTCGCCGGTGTAACCGGCGGTTTCAATTCCAGCCGCCGTGAAACGGTGCGGAATCGGCCAATGAATCGATGCGGCGGCGACATTATCGGATCCTGCCCAATCGATGCTGGGCGGCAATCCGGCATCGCCGGGGGTACGCCAGTAAATATGCCATCCTGGCTGCATTTGAAAATGCAATCCGGCCTTGATTTCCAACTGATTGCCCACGGTCGGGCTTGCGGCGATCAAACGGGAACGGCCATGCGGATTTTCCGCCCATGGCGTTGTCGAGCCGGAACCCGCATGCACCACGGGCGCGTTTTGCGCCATAACTGGCCATGCGCAAAAAAACAAAAAAGCCAACAAGATACTGATATATAAAGGATGGCGCATGGATGAACCCCTGTGCAATTGCGAAGAAACCGTTGAAAAATTATTAAAAAACAAACGAATCCTTAATCATCATCGGCTTAAAATAATGTATAGTATATAGTAACAGCATAAGGCGGAATTTTGGCGTATATCCGCATTTTAAGTGACCAAAACTATAGAACGAAAGACGGCATTTTGAAAGACTTTAAACCCAAAAGCGACCCCAGATACCTGGCCGGGCAAATTTTAATATCGATGCCAAATATGCCGGACACAAGGTTTGAAAAAACCATCATTATGTTATGCGTTCATAACGCCGACGGCGCCATGGGCGTCGTATTGAACCGTCAAAGCAATTCCATTTCCTATCCCGAATTGTTGCAGCAATTGGGATTGCCAAGCCATATTGTCGAGCCGAAAAAACCGGTATTTTACGGCGGCCCGATCGAAGCCGGGCGCGGATTCGTTTTACACAGCGACGACACCGCCCAAGAAAGCACGTTAAAAGTCGCCGAAGGCATTTCATTAACCGCGACCGTGGATATTTTGCGGTGCATCGCCGAAGGCAACGGGCCGCAAAATTCATTGCTGGCTTTGGGATATGCCGGATGGGGCGCGGGACAATTGGAAAACGAAATTCAAGGCAATTCCTGGCTGACCGTTCCGCCCGATGCGGCGTTGTTGTTCGACGAACATGTCGAAACCAAATGGCACCGCGCCATGAGCAAAATCGGAATATCCCTGCATCATTTATCCGACAGCGTCGGACACGCATAAATTTTTCCGTCTTTTCATTCCGGATAAATGCCGGTTTAGGCGATCGAAAATTCTTGCCAGATTTCCAAAGATTTTTTTGAACCGATTCCGGCAATCGCCGGCGTTGCGCCCAAGGTTTTTTGCAAAATGCGGTAAATATCGGCGGATGTAACCGCATCGACCTTGGCAACGATGTCATTGACATCGGGAATGCGCCCGAATGTCAATAAATGCTGCGCGGTATTTTCGGCGCGGGAATATGGCTGTTCCAACGCCATCAACATGCCGGCCTTTAATTGTTGTTTTGCCCGGTCCAATTCGGCGGCATTGATATTTTGCGCCGTATCCAGCAATTGTTCGCGCAAAACGGCGGATAATTGTTTCACCTCGCCCGGCGCGGTGCCGGTGTAAATCCCAAGCAATCCCGATTCATCGGTGTTCGATAAAAATGCCGATACCGTGTATGCAAGCCCGCGTTTTTCACGCACTTCTTGGAATAGGCGCGAAGACGAACTGCCGCCCAACAATGTGGCATAAACAGAAAACGCATAATAATCCGGATCGCGTCCGCCGCACGCGGGCAATGCCAGCGCCAAATGGCTTTGTTCCAAATCGCGCGGCACCAAAACCGGATTCGGATTGTACACAGATTGCGGTACGGCCGTATCGCGTTTTACCGAAAGGCCGGAAAAACTGGCTTCGGCCAATTTCAACAACTGCGCGTGATCGACCCGGCCAGCGACCGATAATATCGTGTTCGGGGCGCAATAATGCTGGCGGATATAACGGCGCAAATCGTCGCTGGTAACAGCGGAAATAATTTCCGGCTGCCCCAAAATCGCCATGCCCAAAGGTTGCGCGCCATACGCGGCGGTTTGCATATAATCGAACACAATATCGTCCGGCGTATCCCGGCTTAGATTGATTTCTTGAATAATGACTTGTTTTTCGCGTTCCAATTCTTTTTCGTCGAACGTCGAATTTTGCACCAAATCGGCCAATAAATCGACCGCAAGCCCCATATCCTGATGCATCACGCGGGCATAATACGCAGTCATATCGCGCGCGGTATACGCGTTGGTATGGCCGCCGACATTTTCAATTTCTTCGGATATTTGCAAGGCGCTGCGGCGCGCGGTTCCTTTGAAAACCATATGTTCCAGCAAATGCGCAATGCCGTTTTGTTCCATCGATTCGTTGCGCGTGCCCACATCGAACCAAACGCCGACCGCGACGGTTTCGATATTGGGCATATACTCGCTGGCGACCCGCAACCCGCTGGGCAATGTAGTGACTTGTATGCTCATGCATTCTCCAAATAACGGCGGCGCAAATGATCTTTGAATATACCGGCGTTCAATTCCTGCCCCGTCGCCTGGCGGATCAAATCGCCCATCGGCAAAAGACTTGCTTTGGCGTGAACATTGTCGCGCAGCCAAGAAACCAGGCGCGAAAAATCGCCGCCGCGCAAATCGTCCATCAATCCGGAGTTGGCCGCGCGCGCGGATGCGAATAATTGCGCCGCAATCATCGCGCCCATCGTGTATGTGGGAAAATATCCGAACGCGCCGGACGGCCAATGCACGTCTTGCATGCATCCGTCGCGGTCGTTCGGCGGGGCAATGCCGATCAATTGTTTCATGCCATCGTTAAAAGCGGCGGGCAGATCCTTTATTTCAAGATCGCCGGAAATCATCGCCTTTTCCAAACGGTAGCGCAAAATAATATGCAGCGGATAGGTCACTTCGTCCGCTTCGACCCGGATCAGGCTGGGTTCGACCTTGGTTTGCCAGGCGTAAATATTCGCCGCCGTCAATTGCGCCGCAAATTGCGGAAACGCGCGTTGCAACAACGGGGTCAAATATTCGGTAAATTCGAAACTGCGGCTGGCTTGCATTTCGATCAATAAAGACTGGCTTTCGTGCATGGCCATGCCGCGCGCCTTGCCGACCGGCTGATAACGCCATTGTTTGGGCAATCCAAATTCATACAGCGCGTGGCCGGTTTCGTGCATCAAACTCATCAAACTTTGCATAAAATCGTTGTCGCGGTAACGCGTGGTAATGCGAATATCGTCGACCACGCCGCCGCAAAACGGATGCGCGCTGACATCCAGCCTGCCTTGATTGAAATCAAAACCGGCCTGGCGCATCAATTGCAGGCATAATTCTTTTTGGGTATCGATGGAAAACGGCCCCGGCGGTTGCGGAAGTATTTTATCTTTGGCTTGTTTTTCTATGACCTGATGCATCAATTGCGGCAAAAATTCCAGCAAATCGCCGAATATCCGGTCCAAATCCGCAACCCGCAATCCGGGTTCATATTCATCCAACAACGATTCATATGGCGTGCATTTCAAAATACCCGATTTGATTTGCGCCAATTCGCGCGTTAAGCGCAGCAATTCTTGCAACGGCGGCAACAGCGCGGCGAAATCGTTTTTTGGCCGGGCATCGCGCCAAACCATTTCGGATTGCAACCGCGCGCGGACGATCGCTTGCTGCAAATCTTTTGGAACCGCGCTGGCATGAACCCAAACGCGGTGCATTTCGCGGGCGTTGGCTTGTTGCCACGCATCCAATCCGCCGTCATTCATCGCGGCGCGCAAATCCCGCGCCAACGATTCATCCTGAATGAAATCCTGTACAATTCCCTGAATCGCGGCCATGTGTTCGGCGCGGCCATCGCCGCTGCCGGATGGCATCATGGTTTGCATGTCCCACCCCAAAATGGCGTTCACTTCTTCAAGCGCGCTGATTTTTGCAAAACCCGATTCCAGTTTTTTATAGGCTTGGTTCATACAGCGTTTCTTTCTTTTTTCCAATAAAACATGTTCGCCACCACCTGCACCGCCGCCAGGCAAAACCACGTCCAAACGTACTGGCGATGGTTGTTCGGTATATTGTCCCATACTGGCGGGCGGTTGCCGCCATGCCAGTTTATTGTATTATATAGGACAAAAGGTAAATATTGGTATCCGCTATATTGGCCAAGGGCGGAAAAATCCTGCCAATACCAGGCATTTAGCAAGGGATCGTTGTCGGGCGTAAAGGTTTTTTTACCCGCAGGCCGCATAACCCAGCCCGATATGGTGACCGGTATTTTTTGCACCTTTTTTTGCCGGGCGTTGGATTCGATCAAATCGCGCATTCCTTGATCGATCCAACCGAAATCGACCAAAATCGCCTGATCGCCGTCCACCAGCGGCATGTACAAATTATACCCCATGCGATCCGATATATTCGGCGACGCATATGGATTGACCGCGCCGGGGCGGAATACCGGTTTTGTTTGATCCAACAATCCGCGCCGCACAGTGAATGAAAATATTTTATATTGATCGACCGATTGCCCGACCAACTGGCCGGACATATCCGCAAGCGAGGGGTTGAAATTTTTCAACGCCGCCAGCATGGATTCTTTTTCATGCAAACGTTGCAATTGCCAGAACCCAAGCGCGATAAAAACCATCGCCGCCACCGCGGACAATATATAAAATCCATATGCCGTTTTTTTTAAATTGCTATTCGGCATGTCCGCCGGCCAGGATTTTATTTTTATATTCCAGCGCGATCATCATCGCCTTGATCCGGGGCAACAGCCAGTATCCCGACAATGCCAAAACAACCGGCCACAAAATAAAATGCAACGCCGGCGGCGGGGAAAAAGCGAATTCAACCCATAATGTTAATGGCGCGACCACAAATCCCAAAATGAAAATCCCGAACGTGGCGGGGCCATCGCCGCTGTCTTGTTCGGCAAGATTCAGCCCGCACGCGCCGCAACGCGATTTTACCTTTAGGAACGACGAAAAAATATTGTCGCCGCCGCATTTCGGGCAACATTGCCGCAAACCGCAATAAATCGGCGACGGCGCAACGTATTCGGCCATTTTTAAACCCTACGCCGCACCGGCGGCGCCTTTTTTATTAGGCGCCCCACCAATAGACGCACGCGAACAAAAACAGCCATACAACGTCGACGAAATGCCAATACCACGCGGCGGCTTCTAGACCGAAATGATGTTCCGGCGTGAAATGACCCTTGATCGACCGGATCAGGCAAACCAGCAAAAATGTAGTTCCGACCAAAACGTGGAATCCATGAAATCCGGTCGCCATGAAAAACGTGCTGGGATAAATGCCGTCTTTGAATGCGAACGCGGCATGATGATATTCATACGCCTGAACGCATGTAAACAAAGCGCCCAGCAAAACGGTGCAGATCAATCCCTGGATCAAACCCTTGCGGTTGCCTTCGAGCAGCGAATGATGCGCCCAGGTCACGGTGGTTCCGGACAACAACAAGATCAATGTGTTGAATAGCGGCAAATGAAACGCATCGAACGTTACGATGCCTTTTGGCGGCCAAACGCCGCCGGTGGCTTCTTTTGGGTACAAAGACGCGTCGAAAAACGCCCAGAAAAACGCCGCGAAAAACATGACTTCGGATGCGATAAACAAAATCATGCCGTAACGGTGATGCAATTGCACGATCGGCGTGTGATGCCCGCCGAATTCCGCCTCGCGCACAACGTCGCGCCACCAGCGATAGGCAAAAAAGCAAACCAGCGCGAATCCGGCCAAAACGCCTTTTAATCCCCAGCTGATATTGAAAAATTTAATGTCCGGATGCATGTACAACACCGCGCCAAAAGCCATGATGCCGGCGGAAAAAGCCGCCAAAATCGGCCAGGCGCTGGGATCGACCAAATGAAAACTGTGTTTTTGCTGTGCCATGATAACCTCTTTGTACTACTGATAGGATTTAGAGCTGGTTTCTTGTGAAATTAAATTCTGATCGGGCGCCTTGAAAAATGTGTATGACAAAGTCACCGCGTTTATATCGTCCAATTTATGATCCTCGGCTATGGCCGGGTCGATAAAAAACTGCACCGGAAATTCCGCCGTCTGACCTGGTTTCAACACATGACGGGTAAAACAAAAACATTGCAGTTTATTGAAATACGCGCCAACTTTTTCCGGAGTCACATTATAAGTCGATGTGCCGACAATTGTTTCCGTGCCGTTGTTTTTGACATGAAACGACATGGTGGCGACTTCGCCGATTTTAACGTCGACCGCGCGTTTAGACGGTTGAAAAGACCAATCCAAATTGGGATCTATATCGGTGTTGAACCGCACATTGATAACCCGGCCGATGGTTTTTTCCGGCGCCTTGGTTGCGAACATCGTCGTGCCGTCGAATCCGGTCATTTGGCAAAACAGGCGGTATAACGGAACCGATGCGAAACTAAGCCCGGTCATAACCGCCAGAATCGCAACCAAATACAACATGGTTTTGGTGTTTTTGCGCATCATTGCATGCCCATTTTCGCAACCGTGATGCCGTACATCAACGCCGCAAAACACGCCAACGCGATCAACAGATATAAATTTTTCTTTTTGGTGTTAGGGTTCATATCGCCGAATCCACCATCAAAACCGTAAAAATTAAAAACAAATACAAAATCGAATAACCGAACAATTGGCGCGCGCGGCGTTCCAATATATCGTCCTGGCTGCGCCACAATTGAACGGCGCATACAACGAACAATACCGACAACGCGGTGGAAACCACGGCGTACAACAAACCGGCCGCGCCGAAATACCACGGCAATACCGCAACCGGCGGCAATGTCAGGCTGTACCATAAAATTTGATTCAATGTTTTTCGCCGTCCTGCGACGACCGGCAACATTGGGATTCCGGCGCGGGCATAATCGTCCGATTTATACAAAGCCAGCGCCCAAAAATGCGGCGGCGTCCACAAAAACACCAATAAAAACATCGCAATCGGCGCAGGGTCGATTGTGCCAGTCGCGGCAGCCCAGCCGATAATCGGCGGGAACGCGCCGGCCGCGCCGCCGATGACGATATTTTGCGGCGTGCGGCGTTTCAACCAAACCGTGTAAACGAACACGTAAAACAAAATCGATACCGCCAAAACAGTGGCCGACAATATATTTACCGCCAGCCCTTGAATCACAACCGCCATCGCCGCCAACGTAACGCCAAACCCAAGCGCGGCATCGGGTTCAATCCGGCCAGCAGGTATGGGGCGGTTTTTGGTGCGTGTCATCAACGCATCGATGTCGCGTTCATACCACATATTGATGCACCCGGCAGCGCCCGCGCCAACCGCGATGCACAGCGCGGTCGTAAGCGCCAAAACCGGGTGAATCGCAACTGGCGCCGCAATCATTCCGGCGAATCCGATAAACACCACAAGGGACATAACGCGCGGTTTTAACAGCGCGATATAATCGCCAGCGTCGCTGGAATCGGCAAAATAATTGGCGGCTGCGGTCGTCATTTATGTGCCTAATGCGCCCCTGAATTTTGGCCGATCACCGGCAATTCATCATAGGTGTGGAACGGCGGCGGCGATGACACGGTCCATTCCAATGTCGTTGCGCCCTCGCCCCAGTAATTGGCGCCGACGCGTTTGCCGAAAAACAATGTGTGAAATACGATCACGACGAACAAAATCGCGCCGCCGAACGAGATATAAGATCCCATCGACGAAATATAATTCCAGTATGCGAACGCATCCGGATAATCCGGAATACGGCGCGGCATGCCGTTCAATCCCGCAAAATGCATCGGAAAGAATGTGATGTTAACGCC
>CAYWJR010000038.1:0-14761 GCA_964458615.1 uncultured Alphaproteobacteria bacterium | reverse complement strand
GGTTGGTTTGGTGGTTCCCATCAAACGGGCGATTTGCGCGTCCAGCAATTCTGGGTGCGCCTTTACCAGCCAGGCGATGCCGTCCGGTTTATCCTGGCGTTTGGATACGGGCGTGTAACGCGGGCCTTTCGACCGTTTGGTCGGAACCGGCAATTCGTTTTTCAGCATTTTCAACCGGGCACGGGAATCGCCTTCGCAACGGGTGATTTCTTCTTGTGTCAAATGGCCGTTCAAAACCGGGCTCATGCCGGGCATTCCAAATGCGACGTCGCCGTCGGCGATGGCTTGGATTTCCAGTTCGTGCAAACCGCAAAAATCGGCGATTTGATCGAATGTCAGTTTGGTGTTTTCAATCAACCATACCGCGGTGGCTTTTGGCATTAATGGCGCGGACATATCTATCTCCTTGGCTATACAACAAAATCTAATGCAACAGATATAGCTGTTGCGGCATCGCTTTGGTTTCCCAAAGCCAACCATGAATTCCTATAAGGGTGTCAGGCTGATACCAAGACTATACAAGATTTGTGGCAAAATTAAAAGCCATGACTTTTGGCCTAAATAATTACATTTCCACGATAATTTTACCGACATGCTGGCCGGATTCCAAATATTTATGCGCTTCGGCGATTTGGCGGAACGGGAAAACCCGGTCGATAACGGGTTTTACCTTGCCGGTATCGAATAATGGCCAAAGTTGCCGGTGCATTTGCTGGGCGATCCGGGTTTTGCGTTCCAGCGGCAAAGGACGCAATTTCGACCCTGTGATGGTGATACGTTTGTTCATAATCGTATCGATATTCAATTCCACCTTCGCGCCGCGCAAAAACGCGATTTCAATCAACCGCCCGTCCATCGCCAGACAATCGATATTGCGCAAAAAATAATCGCCGCCCACCATATCCATAATCACATCGGCGCCTTCGCCGTTGGTTTCTTTGTTTACGATATATGTGAAATCCTGGTCTTTGTAATTGATTCCCCAATGCGCGCCCAATTGTTTGCACGCCTGAACCTTGCGGTCGTCGCCCGCGCTGGCGAACACAACTGCGCCAAGCGCCCGCGCGATTTGAATCGCAAATGTGCCGACACCGCTGGTTCCGCCGTGCAACAATACCCTCTCGCCGCGTTGCAGTTGGCCGACATCGACCAGATTGTACCAAACGGTAAAACACGCTTCGGGAATTCCGGCGGCCTGCGCATATGTCATGCCGCGCGGAATCGGCAAAGCCAGCGATTGTTTAACAACCGCGTAATTCGAATATCCCCCGCCATTCATCAACGCGCAAACGCCGACGCCAATTCCGAAATTCAAAGCCGCCGTGCCACGCGCCACAACCGTTCCGGCCAATTCAAGTCCTAAAACGTCATGCGCGTCTTTTGGCAATGTGTACCGCCCCATGCGTTGCAATACATCCGGGCGGCTGACGCCTGCGGCATGAACCTTGACCAATATTTCATCGCTTTCCAATTTCGGCAAAGCACGTTGAACGAATTCCAGAACTTCTGGCCCGCCGGGTTTTTTGGCAATGACGCCGGTATATTCTGTGGGAAGGGACATGCGGTAAACAGTGAACGGTAACGGTAAGCAGTGAAATCAATATAGACAGAAAGCAATACAAAATATAGAGTAATAATCGGTTCACAGCACACAGATCACCGTCACTGATATGGAAGAAGATCTCCCCCGCCCTGCCGCAACCCCGCCCGATTTACAAAAAATGTCGGTTGCGGAATTGCAAAATTATATCGCGCAATTGAAAAATGAAATCACGCGCGCCGAACAAATGATCGATGCGAAAAAATCCGTCCGCAGCGGCGCGGAATCATTGTTTAAAAAATAACTTTTTATTTTCTATGCTGCCTTTGGCGCGGCGGTTTGGGCATTCTGCCGGTCGCGCAACCACGATCCGCGCCCGGAATAACGCACGATAAATTGCGCCGGTTTCTGGCAATCCGGCGCCTCGGCGCAAATCAGTTCGATAAATAAATTTCCGTTATCCCAATTCGCCCCGGCAATTGTGGTTGGCGCCAGCAAATGAAATTTATGTTCGCAAGCTTTGTCGGTTTTGTCCTTGGACATCGCGACAACGGCCAAATCCAAACCATCCAAAGAAATCGTCAATTGATCGTCGGAACAAGGCGGCATGATAACCGACAGAATAAAAACCATATCGGACAATTGTTCGATTGCGAATGACGGATATGTGTGATGACTGGCAACGCCGTAACCGGAATCGGTCAATAACTGCCTGGACCGCAACCATCTGGATAATGGGTGGGAAGATTGATTGGAGGATTGGTTCATTTACCGGTCTCCCCTTTGGCCTGCCCTGTAGTTTTTTTATTCTTATCTAAAAACTAGCATGGGCATTGCCACCCGGCAACCCATTTCGCCACCGCAACAAAATAATGGCGATGAATTGTGATAAACCCAATGAATTATGACAGACAAAGTCATATCCAACAAAAAAGCCCGCTAAAAAGCGGGCTTTGATGAATCGGACAATAGCCGAAAATTTATTTTTTGGTGTCCGTGCCGGTAGCAGCATCGGTTTTTTTGATATTGATCGAACCAATGCCTGCGAAACGTTTGCTGAATTTCGCCATTTGTCCGCCTTCGATCAGTTTTTGCTGACCGCCGGTCCAGGCTGGGTGCGATTTGGAATCAACGTCCAGGCGCAATGTGTCGCCGGCTTTGCCCATGGTGGAACGGGTTTGATATGTGGTTCCATCCGTCATAATGACGGTGATTTCATGATAATCTGGGTGAATGTTTTGTTTCATAACTGCCTCTTTTATCAGCCTTTTTTGGCTTCAATTAAATTCCGAAGCGGGAAACTAGTCTATTTCCACCCCGAACGCAAGCATTTTGTTGGATTGCCCTGCCCAACAGAACATCCTATATTCTTGGCTAAATAACGGAAAAACCATGCAAAATTTTGAAACTATCGCTGAAATCGCGCTTCAGGATCTTATGACTCAATTCGAAAGACGGTTTGACGGCGATGTGGACCTGGATATTCAAGACGGGGTTATGCGCGCCGAATTCGATTCGGGCGAGGTGTATTTAATAAACCGGCATTTGCCATTGTCGCAAATATGGCTGTCATCGCCCAAATCGGGGGCGTGGCATTTCGCCCCTTGTCCGATCGGCGACAAAAATATATTGAATTTCATATCCACGCGCGGCGAAAAAATTTCAATTTACGATTTGTTGAATCAGGAATTAAAACCCGCCGAAAATTTTACCCCGCCCGCCATCCGGAATTAAAACGCCCCCATGAACATATCCGACCGCCCTGTTGCCGCGCCGACGCCATCCGATATTAAAAAATCGAACAATATCGGCATATTGAAAAATCTGCTGCCCTATCTGCGCTCTAACGCAAAAACCGCCCTGTGCGCGGTTGTTGCAATCGCGGTTGCGTCCATCGCCGTTCTTGCATTCGGCCAAGGATTGCGCGGCATCGTCGATCACGGTCTTGCGGGCCAGGATACGGATTCTTTGGATCGCGCATTTACGGCCATGATTGGAATCATATTGGTTCTGGCCGCCGCCAGCGCGGTGCGCATGTACGCGGTGTCGGCAGTTGGCGAACGGATCACGGCGCAATTGCGCCAGGATTTATATTCGCATTTATTGACGTTGCCCCCGGCGTTTTTCGAATCCGCCAGAATCGGCGAGATATTGTCCCGCCTGACCAACGATACCGGGCAAATTCAATCGGTGATTACAACGTCTTTTCCAATCGCGCTGCGCAATTCGGCGTTGCTTTTGGGGGCGGCCAGCATGCTGTTTTTCACCAGCGCGAAATTGACAGGCATTGTATCGTTGGTGGTTCCGGTTGTCATCGTGCCGTTGATTTGGATTGGGCGCAAGGTACGCAAATTATCCCGCGCCACCCAAGACCGCGTCGCGGATCTAAGCGCATATGGCGGGGAAACATTGCAATCGATCCGCGTTATTCAATCCTACACGCATGAAACCGAAGACCGGTTGCAATTTTCCGCGCATACAGGCGCGGCATTGTCATCCGCATTGGCGCGCGCGGGATTGCGCGCGGTTTTATCGGCGATGATCATCGGGCTTATATTTTCATCGATCGCAATTGTTTTATGGATCGGCGGATATGACGTTTTGGATGGCACCATCACCGGCGGCCAGCTTGCGTCTTTTGTGTTTTATGCCATCGTGTTGGCGGGATCGGTCGCCGCATTATCAGAAGTGGCCAGCGATTTACAACGCGCTTCCGGATCGCTGGAACGGATTATCGAATTGCTGCAAACAACGCCGGAAATTCAATCGCCCGCAACGCCTAAAACGATTGCCGAAAACGCAGATCCGTCAAAACCGCTGATTGAATTCCGCGGCGTGGATTTCCATTATCCGTCCCGTCCGGATCATCCATCGTTGTCGCAATTGAATTTAAAAATATATCCCGGCGAATCAATTGGAATCGTCGGCGGCAGCGGCGCCGGAAAAACGACTATATTCCAGCTGGCACTGCGTTTTTACGATCCAACGGGCGGACAGATATTGTTCCAAGATACCGATTTGCGCGATTTGGATTTACGCGATTTGCGCGGACGGTTCAGTTATGTCGGCCAAGATCCGGTAATTTTTTCAACCACCTTGCGCGACAATATCCGTTATGGCCGGATCAACGCGACCGATCAGGAAATCGCCGCCGTTTGCCGGTTGGCGCGCGTGGATGAATTTTTGAAAAATCTGCCGGACGGGATGGACACGTATTTGGGCGAACGCGGCACGCGGTTGTCGGGAGGGCAAAAACAACGCATCGCCATCGCACGGGCGATTTTGCGCAACCCGGATATTTTGTTATTGGACGAAGCCACATCGCAATTGGACAGCGAAAATGAAATGCTGGTTCAATCGGCACTTCAAAAATTGGCGCAAGGCCGCACCACAATCACCATCGCGCACCGCCTGTCCACATTGCGCCATTGCGACAGGATTTTGGTATTGAATTCCGGCCATATTGCGGGATTGGGACACCACGAAGAATTGTTGCAAAACAATCCGGTTTACCGCAACTTGGTTGAATTGCAGATCGCCGCCTAGCGCTTTATTACAGCGCTTTTAGGGAAAATAGGCTTGACGGCGCGCGCGGATTTTGCGATTTTTCCCCTGCGTAAATCACAGTTGAATAAAATAATAAAAAGGCAGACATCATGGCATTTGCATTCATCCCATCCGATCAAACACAGCGCATCAAACCTTCGGCGACATTGGCCGTCAACGCGCTTGCAACCAAATTGGCCAAAGAAGGCCATGACGTTGTTAAATTCACGTTGGGCGAACCGGACAAATCGACGCCGGAATCGGTTGGCAAGGCAATGTCGGCTTTCGCCCTGAAAGGGCAAAACAAATACGCCGCGCCAATGCCGGAATTGAACGCAGCGGCGGTAATTGCAAAATTCAAACGCGACAACGGTTTGATTTTTACGCCCGATCAAGTCACCTGAAAAATCTGCCGGACGGGATGGACACGTATTTGGGCGAACGCGGCACGCGGTTGTCGGGAGGGCAAAAACAACGCATCGCCATCGCACGGGCGATTTTGCGCAACCCGGATATTTTGTTATTGGACGAAGCCACATCGCAATTGGACAGCGAAAATGAAATGCTGGTTCAATCGGCACTTCAAAAATTGGCGCAAGGCCGCACCACAATCACCATCGCGCACCGCCTGTCCACATTGCGCCATTGCGACAGGATTTTGGTATTGAATTCCGGCCATATTGCGGGATTGGGACACCACGAAGAATTGTTGCAAAACAATCCGGTTTACCGCAACTTGGTTGAATTGCAGATCGCCGCCTAGCGCTTTATTACAGCGCTTTTAGGGAAAATAGGCTTGACGGCGCGCGCGGATTTTGCGATTTTTCCCCTGCGTAAATCACAGTTGAATAAAATAATAAAAAGGCAGACATCATGGCATTTGCATTCATCCCATCCGATCAAACACAGCGCATCAAACCTTCGGCGACATTGGCCGTCAACGCGCTTGCAACCAAATTGGCCAAAGAAGGCCATGACGTTGTTAAATTCACGTTGGGCGAACCGGACAAATCGACGCCGGAATCGGTTGGCAAGGCAATGTCGGCTTTCGCCCTGAAAGGGCAAAACAAATACGCCGCGCCAATGCCGGAATTGAACGCAGCGGCGGTAATTGCAAAATTCAAACGCGACAACGGTTTGATTTTTACGCCCGATCAAGTCACCGCCGGCGTTGGCGGCAAAGAATTGGTATTTTGGGGCATCGGCGCGTATGTCAATTCGGGCGACCGTGTTGTTATTCCCGCGCCATATTGGGTTTCATATCCTGAAATCGTTGCGTTTTTTGGCGGCACAACCGAAGCCATCGTGCCATCGCAAGAAAATTTGAAAATCACGCCGGACGAATTGCGCCGCGCATTGAAACCGGGAACAAAATTATTTATTTTGAATCAGCCGTCGAACCCCGCGGGTGTTGTTTATAACAAACAAGAATTATCGGATTTAGCCGTGGTTTTGCGTGAAGCAGTCGCCACCACATGTCCGAATTTGGCGATCATCACCGACGATATTTATGAAAAACTGGTATACGGCATGGAATTTCATACCTTGCCGCAAATCGCGCCGGATTTGGCCGAACGCACACTGGTCATCAACGGCCTAAGCAAATCGCACGCATTCACCGGCGCACGTTATGGATATTGTGCCGGTCACCCAAAATGGATCGCCACCATCAATAAAATGATTTCGCAATCCAGCACCCATGGCCCCACAATCGTCCAGGCCGGTGCGTTGGCCGCGTTGCAAGAACCGGAAAATTTCTTGGTCGAATGGCGCGCCGATTATTTGCGCCGCCGCGATTATGTGTTGCAGGAACTAAAGGCGATGGGGATCCCGTGCGCCCGCCCCGATGGCGCGTTTTATGTATTCCCTAACATTTCCGGCGCACTGGGCAAAGAATCGAACGGCGTCGCATTGAATACCGACGAAGATTTTGTATTGCAATTATTGAAACAAAAATATGTCGGACTGGTTCACGGCAGCGCGTTTGGAATGGCGGGATATGCGCGCATTTCCTATGCGACATCGGACGATAATCTGAAAAAAGGCCTGACGCGCATCGGCGAATTTTGGCGCGGACTGCGTCAAAGAAGCGTCGCGTAAAAAACGATTTTATATATTTGGATTGTTTAGGTTTGAAAACCTAACATCCTTAAAAACTATCGTTTTACAACGATGTCCACGCGGTCTTTGGCGCCGGATTCCGCAGCGCCGATAGGTTTTACGCCCAAACGCCCGCCGGGCACGCCCATGTTGATCAACGCATCGCGTACTTCCAACACGCGGCTTAATGCCAAACGCCGTGCATCCGCAGGCTTGCCATTCTTACCCGCATCGGCATAACCGTGCAATTCCGCCGGACTGCCGGTTTGTTTCAATTGCGCGCCGGTTTGTTTCAATTGGGATTTGCCGCGCGTGCCGATTTCCGATTCGCCTTTTTCAAATGCAACCGAACCGACCACGGTTCCGCCAGATGGGCGGGTAACGGTTAAATTCGCGCCGCGCGTGCGCGGATCGATATCCGACCAGCGGTAACCGGGATATGAATTGCCGCCCATGATATTATTAATAAACGTTCCGGTAATAGGCAGAAAACTGCCGCCGGACGATTGGAAAGACGATTTTGGCGCGGCCTTGAACGTGCCGTTTTTGCGCCAGTTTTCCCGCGCATGCAAAGACGCGCTTACGTTGCTTTTTGGTTTTTGGCGCGGTGGCGGTGGCGGTTCGAACCGGCCTGTTAAATTATTGTATCCCATCGACCGCGCGCGTTTCGCGTTGGTGACGGCAAAAGGTTTGCGGGCTTCGTTGGCGTCGTAAAATTGCGACGGCACGTTCGGCTCCGCCCCTAAACTTTGCATAACATATGGATTCACCGAAACAACCGGGGCGCCGGTATGCGCCAAGGCAGGCGCAGAATGACAAAACAAGCCGATTGCCAATCCGCATACGGCCATTCGAATATTCATTTTTGCATTCAATATTGCGGTCAAAGGAAATCCAAAAAAGATTGAATCCGGGGTTCGGGACAAAGAATATAATATTATCGGCCGCTATGCCAAATAAAAATGCACAAGGGTGCGGATTTATCCGGCTCTATTCCTGGATTATGATGGGTATTTCAAGTGGGATTTCCGGCGAATTAAGCGATTTTCGGCTTTGCCGCCGCCTGAATTTGATTAATGTTCGAAACGCCCAACAATTCGGCGAATGGCCGGATGATTTCATTGTTCGCCGCGATGATTTGTTTGGCATTGACCGAAGCCGGATTGCCGTCGAAATCGACAACATACCCGCCTGCTTCGCGTACCAACAACATCCCGGCGGCGATGTCCCACGGTTTAATGTCCCGTTCCCAATAAGCGTCGAACCGGCCGGCGGCGACATAGGCCAAATCCAAAGACGCCGCGCCCATACGCCGGATGCCGCTTACCTGCGGGGCGATGGCATTCAGTTCGCGGTTGAATTGTTCCATATCGCCATGGCCCTTGAATGGGATACCTGTTGCGATCAAACATTCCGACGAATTTTTACGCGCGGATACCCGCAAACGTCCGCCCCGGCTGGTAAAGGCGCCGGTGCCTTTTTCCGCCCAATAGGCTTCGTCATAAAGCGGGTGATAAATGAATGCCGCTATGATTTCGCCTTCTTTTTCAAGTGCGACGGAAATCGCAAAATGCGGAACGGCATGAATAAAATTGGTGGTGCCGTCCAACGGATCGATGATCCAGCGATGCACGCCGTCACCTGGAATATCCGCGCCTTCTTCGGTCATGAATCCATAACCCGGGCGCGCGCGTTGCAATTCTTCGCGTAAAATTTTATCCGCCTTACGGTCGGCGGCCGACACGAAATCGGCGGGGCCTTTTTTGGAAATCTGCAAATGCTCGACTTCGTTAAAATCGCGCGTCAATCCACGCCCTGCCTTGCGGCATGCGGATTCGACAACAGTCAGTAAGGGAGACAATCTAGACATTTTTTTTCCGGTAATTAGGCATCGGCAATCGGAATCCGAAAAGAATCTTTATGATTCCCAATTCCCTTATCCCGATTCCCATTAAATTAATTTTTCGCCCGCTCGACAAAACTGCCGTCGTCGGTGCGGACAACGACCATTTCGCCGCTGGCCATATATTGCGGCACCATGATGCGCGCGCCGTTCGACAATTTTGCGGTTTTAAATCCACCCGATGCCGTTTGACCTTTGACAACCGGTTCCGCTTCGACGATTTCCATCACTACCGATTCCGGCAATGTCACGCCCAACGGCTTTCCTTCGTGCATGGCGATCTGCACTTGCATGCCGTCCTGCAAAAATTGCGCCGGTTCGCCGATCAAATCGCGGTCGACCACGATTTGTTCATAATTTTCGTTATTCATGAATGTCACCTGATCGCCTTCGGCGAACAGATATTGATGCGGAATTTCGTCGATACGCACGCGTTCGACCGCTTCGGTCGATGAAAAACGGAAATCTTTTTTGTTGCCGGAATTGACGTCTTTGGCTTCGACTTGGACGAACGCGCGCAAATTTCCGGGCGTTCTGTGTTCCACCTTGGTGACGGTCAAAAGTTTTCCTTCGACTTCGATAATATTGCCTGGTTTCAGGGCGTTGGCTTGTGCTTTCATGGTGCGACCTCTGTCAAAAAATCGCCCGGCATCCAATTCCATCGGGAGCCGGGGCGCGTTAATTCTGGCGCGGAAAGTAGCAGAACCATAGGATTTCTGCAATTACATTATATGACCGATATATAAGGCCTAAACGCCTCTATTCCCGCCATAACGCCTTGTTTGTTATGCCAAACCGCCGACAGAACGGCGATGAAATCGGCGCCAGATTCGATCAATGGCGCGCAATTATCGGCCGTGATGCCGCCGATTGCAACGCATGGAACGGTCGTTGTATCCGACCAATCGCGCAACAAATTCGGTTTGGCGATAAATCCGGAATCCTTGGTTGCGGTTGGATAAAACGCGCCGAATGCGACATATTCCGCGCCTTCTTCGGCGGCGTTGTACGCAAGATCCTTGGAATTATGGCACGTAACGCCGATGATTTTATCGCCGCCCAAAATGGTTCTGGCATCGGCAATCGGCATATCGCCCTGCCCCAAATGCACCCCGTCGCAACCCATGTCGTGCGCGACATGCACATAATCGTTCAACAATATCGGCACGTCGTATTCATGGCAAACATCGCGCAACAAGGGTACGATTTCGCGCAGTTGTTGCGGCGTTATGTCTTTTAGACGCAATTGGAAAACGCCGACCAATCCGGTTTCCAAACACGAACGCAAATCCGGCAAAAATTGCTGCAATTCTATTTTCGGCGGCGAGATCAGATAAAACTGGGTCATTAACCCTTCAAAATCTGGATCATATCGTCGAACAATTTCAATGCATCGGCACGCGGGCGTTGGAACGCATTGCGGCCCATGATCGAACCGTTGCCGCCGCCCGCCTTGATCGCGCGCATTTCATCCAGGATCGATGCGGTATCTTTGGCCTCGCCGCCGGAAAAAACCACCAAACGGCGTCCATTGAAACAAGATTGGGTGATATGCCGAACGCGGTCGGCCAATGTCGCAACCGGAATTTTTTGTTCCGCATAAGATTTTTTCGCCGCCTCAAGCCAGATGGTTTCGGATGGCAATTTCACCTTGATCATGTGCGCGCCCAATTGGCATGCCATGTGCGCGGAATAAGCAACGACGTCGATTGCCGTTTCCGCTTCTTTTGGCAAAACGCCGCCGCGCGGATAACACCACACCACAGTCGGCAAACCATGCGATTTCGCCTCGGCAATAATGTCGCGCAATTCTTCCATTTGCGCGTTATATGATTCCGATCCGTTATACAATGTAAATCCAACCGCCGAACATCCCAAACGCACCGCATCGGCGACCGAACAAACAACCGCCTGATCCGGGTTGGTTTTATTGGACAGCAGCGAGTTGCCGTGATTCATTTTCAAAATCAACGGAATTTTACCGGCGAATGTTTCAACGCCGCATTCCAAAGCGCCCAGCGGCGCGGCATACGCGTTCAAATCCGCGTCAACGCCCAGTTGGTAAAAATAATGCGGATCGTAACAACCGGGATTCATGGCGAACGAACGCGCGGGCCCGTGTTCGAATCCTTGATCGACCGGCAAAATAATCATCTGCCCGGTTCCAGCCAGACGGCCTTGCATCAAAATTTTTGCCAAATTCGCCTTGGTCGCGGCGGAATCGGATTCATAATTCGCGATAATTTTTTTAACGATATCTGTCATTGGGGCGATCGATTGCTTTGGTTGCTGATTTTTTAAAACGGCCGTCATGTTGTTCCCTTTTTTTTATTTACTGATTTCGGCAATATCTGCGTACAATTCCACACCCGCCAATCTAGCCAATTGACGCAATTTTTCCAGTGTTTTTGCATCGCCGGAATACAGAATATGCGGAATTTTGGCGGAAATCGCGTCCATAACGTCCCCCGTCCTGTCGCCGCAATCCAAAACCGCGGTAACATTGCCGTCCAACGCCCGCAATATTTCTTGCCAGAATCCGATGCCCATGCTGCGCGGGGCGAATGGCGGGCTAAGGACGATAACGTCGCCAATTCCGTCCGCCGCAACCGATTGCGCATCTTGCATGGAATAAATGCGGCGCGATTGCATTCTACGCCGTTTTTTTGAATTTATTGCAATCAGGATTAACCAAAAAACGATCTTGCCCGGTTTTCAATAAATTCAACATACTATCGACGGCCATTGTGCTGATCTTTTTGACTGACGATTTGGTGTTGAATGCGGTAGAGCCGTTAGTCGTGTAACAGGAATAATATGGCAAACCATCCCAGCCGGGGAATGCGTGATCCGATGCCACGGTAATTTCGCCTTTTTCTACGCGTGGTTTCAATGCAGCCGCATCAATCAATTCATTCGCGGAAATATTTACCAAAATCGTTCCGATTTGCATCTGACCAATTATCGGCGCGGTCAATAGCGGGCTGCCCGCCTTGGTGGCGATGCAAATGGCAACAACGTTACAGCTCGCCGCCAATTCCGCCAATGGCAAATATTTTGCGCCCGTAGTAACTTCTGCTTCGGGGCGGGGCGTACGATTATAATAAAAAATTCCGGTGGGCGAAAAACTATTTAGCATCTTGGCTAATTTTTGGCCGACATGCCCAAAACCGACAATGCCAATTTTACTATCGGCCAAACTTGCGGTGGATCCGAACGAGGATTTTCCGCCCGCGCCAAATTTCAGCAATTGACGCATTTGCATTAATATAGCAGCCATCATAAATTCCGCCACAGCATGAGAATTGCCGCCGGGCGTATTGCTGATCGCGATTCCATTTTTGGTAGCCAGTTCATGACCTGGAATAAAATCGGCGTAACCCGCCCCGGTAAAAGAAATCGCGCGCAATTTTTTGGCCGATGCGATGACTTTATCCGTTACCGCCTCGATTCCACCAAGAATATATCCGTCCGCGTCTTGCAATGCCGCGATCAATTCGTCCTCTGTGGCCTTTGGCTTGTCCAGACGGACGATCTGATGCCCGGCCGCGCGCAACCGTTCCTCATCACTTTGATCGATAAACAAAGAATCAGTAATGAGGATTTTCGGCATAGGCGTTCCTTAGATAAATTTCGCCATTACGGTTGCGGTATCCAGCATGCGGTTGGAAAAACCCCATTCGTTATCATACCACGATAACACGCGTGCCAGGCGTTTATCGACAACTTGGGTTTGCGTGGCATCGAAATTGGATGAATGCGGATCGTGATTGAAATCCGACGATACCAATTCATCGGTGACATAACCCAAAACGCCTTTTAATCGGCCTTCCGCCGCGCGTTTCATCGCCGCGTTGATTTCATCAGCGGTCACATCGCGCGGGCAAACGAATTTGAAATCGATCATCGACACGTTGGCGGTCGGAACGCGCACGGATGTGCCATCCAATTTGCCCTTTAATTCCGGGATCACCAAACCCAGCGCCTTGGCGGCGCCAGTGCTCGAAGGAATCATCGATAATGCGGCGGCGCGGGCGCGGCGAGGATCTTTGTGAATCGAATCGACCAGTTTCTGATCGCCGGTATATGCGTGAACCGTGGTCATGAACCCGCGTTCGATTCCGATTTCTTTTAAAATAACGTCTGCGACGGGCGCCAAACAATTGGTGGTGCATGACCCGTTCGAAATCACGATATGATCTTTGGCCAATTTGTCGTGATTGACGCCGTAAACGATTGTCGCATCGACGCCATCGGCTGGCGCGGACACGATCACGCGTTTGGCGCCTGCGGTTAAATGATGCGCGGCTTCTTCGCGTTTGGTGAAACGGCCAGAACATTCGAATGCGATGTCGATGCCCATGTCCTTCCACGGCAATTTGGCCGGATCGGGTTGCGCGACGACGGCGATTTTCTGGCCTTGAATTTCAATCGAATTATCGGTTGTTTTCACATCGAATGGAAAACGGCCATGCACCGAATCGTACCGCAACAAATGCGCGTTCGATTTCACATCGCCCAAATCGTTGATCGCAACGACTTGAATATCCTTGCGGCCCGATTCAAACAACGCGCGCAACACCAAACGTCCGATTCTGCCGAACCCGTTAATTGCAATTTTTGTGGTCATATTACTTTCCTCCTAATTTATTTTTTACCAATTCGACGACTTTTTCCGGCGTGATTCCAAAATGCTTGAACAAATCGCCAGCCGGCGCCGACGCACCGTACGAATTCATGCCCACGAACGATCCATCGCTGCCAATAAAACGATCCCATCCCTGGCGGATGCCGGATTCAATCGCGATTTTCACAGGCGCCAAACCAACAACATTCGATTTATATGAATCGGATTGTTTTTCGAACAATTCCCACGACGGCACCGACACAATCCGGCAACGGATTTTTTCCGCCGCCAGCATATCCCGCGCCGCAATCGCAACGCCTATTTCCGAACCGCTGGCGAATAATGTCGCCTGCGCGTCCAGCACATCCGACAAAACATACGCGCCGTTCGCGGATTTATTGTCTTTTGATTCTTCAAGGCGCGCATGCACAACCGCCTGGCGCGTCAACGCCAAAACGCTGGGGCCATCCTGGCGTTTCAAAGCCAGTTCCCAACATTCCGCCGTTTCAACCGCATCGCACGGGCGGAAAAACCATAAATTTGGAATGGCGCGCAACGCCGCATAATGTTCAACCGGCTGGTGCGTGGGGCCGTCCTCGCCAAGTCCGATGGAATCATGCGTCATGACGTAAATCACGCGTTGATGCATAATCGCCGACAGCCGGATCGACGGGCGGCAATAATCGGTGAAAATCAAAAATGTTCCGGCATACGGAATAATTCCGCCATGCAGCGCCATGCCGTTCATCGCCGCAGCCATGCCGTGTTCGCGCACGCCGTAATGCATGTAATCGCCGCCAAATTTTCCGGGCTCGATCGAACGGTGCGTTTTAACGCGCGTATTGTTGCTTGGGGTCAAATCGGCCGATCCGCCGATCATTTCCGGCAACAACGGCTCGATTGTTTCCAACACCTTGCCGCTGGCTTGGCGCGTTGCGATTTTCGGTTTTTCGGCGATCAATTGCGATTTCAATTTCGCCAAGGCATCATCGACCGTGGTCGGGATTTTACCCTGCATGCGGCGTTCGAATTCGGATTTTTTCGG
>CAYWJR010000037.1:0-15026 GCA_964458615.1 uncultured Alphaproteobacteria bacterium | reverse complement strand
AGAGGGTTATATAAGTGATCGGGCAAAACAAATCACAATCGGGATTTATCGGCGGCGCATTCGTCGCCAGTCTTGTCGCATCGGTTGCGATGTTGGGCACATTGATCGCCCTGACCGCCGGAATGGCGCAAAAAGTAGGTGTGACGCAACAAGGCGTCAATTCCATCAGCGCGGCGGATAAATTGGCCAAATATATATTGAACAACAAAATTCAAAATATCGATGATGATGAATATTTGGAATTACCGCGTATTCAAGAAAACATGGAAGGCGAAGATCAAGATGATAACGAAAACAATGGAAACTGGAGCGAAGAGTTAAATTCCGGATTTATCGAACCGTTAAATGTAACCGTCAATGGCTCAACCGTCGATTTACGAAATACGTTGGGCAAAGACGCGTTTGGAAATTATTTTAAATTTTGTTCCGTAAATATACAAACCAATACTATGCCACTCGCAAACACTGGTAGACGAGAAGTTTTCAAAGCAAATATCCCAATCGCAATCAGACAAATTGTTTTTGTAATTATTAGCGGGGGCGAAGACGGCATTGTTCAAACAACCGACTGCACCGCAACGATTACACTTGGAACCCCAGCTTCGGGATCTGACGACCGCGTCAAATTGATCAGATACGGCGATGTGTTGGAACAAAAATATGGCCGCAGGCTGGAATTATTAAGCGACGAAATACCAAATTGCGCCGCCGACAAATCGTTGGAATATATTCCCGATGCGAATGGCGGATTCACATGGTCTTGCACCGACAAATATATGGGATTCGTCAAACAATTGACCGATTTATACAATCCCGGCACAGGGCGGCATAATTTCGATGCCTGCAGCCCGGCGCAACGATTGTCGTTGGACGACCAGGGCCGGTTGACATGCCGCAGTATCGACGCGCTGGCGAATCAAATTCCCGAAGACGTGAACATGAGCCGCCTGGCCGCCGGATTGTGCCGCCGCGGATATTATGTGGACGGATTATCGATCAGTTCGGGCAAATACAATTTCAATTGTCACCGCATGGCGTCGTACGGCGCGGAAATCGGCGACGTTACCGAAACATCGTCCATGACCGAAAACGCGGCATCGTGCGCCATTTCCGTCAACGGCGACCAATTCAAGGCGCGGTTCCGCGGCCGCGACGGGATCGTGCGTTGCATCGCCATGCCGCGCAGCATCATTTCATCCGGCGATTGCGCGGCCAAACCGTTGATATTCTATGACCGCGGATTGATGTTGTGTTTCAACGCCGGCGGCAGCGGCATGAGCAGCGTGCAGCATTGCCAGGCGAACGAAGTATTGCAATTCCAAACCATCACCAATCAGGTGCGTTGCATCGCGTTGCAAACCGAAGAACGCCGCGATTGGATTATCCCATACAGTTCGACGCGCCCATCGTGCCACAACACCGATTATGTCATGAATGACGGCACCAATTACGTTTGCATGACCCGCGAAGAATTATTGGGGTATGTCGCGCCAACGGCGGTTTGCAGCAACTACCAAATGATCGCCTGGGACGAGGCATCGAAAAAAATGAAATGTATCCAGCGTTAGGCAAGGTTGTAAAAATGAAATTGCGCCAGTTATTCAAATCCAAACCGCACAGCGCCAGATTAAAGGCGCAACGGGGATTTTTGGCCGCGCCGATTTTATTCGGCATTCTGGCTAGTTTCGCCGCAATCAGCCTGGCCGGGAGTTACGTCGGCATTTTCGATAAATTGATCGAAAGCCAGAAAAACATCCAAGCGCGCAACAAATTGCAACAACTGGCCAATTTGATGGTCGATTCCAACGCCGATCCGATCAATGGCCGCCACGGTTTGTTAAAAGTCGGCCCGCCAATGTCGTTGACGCCGGGCGGCGCGCCGCTTGACAGCGAAACGCCAGCGCCATCGCAAGAAGATGGCGGGCGATTGCCATCCGGATTTTCCGGCATCACCCGGATGGGCGACGCGCATTATTATTCCTATATCCACATGCCGCGCAGCACCGATACGGCGCCGCCAGGATATTATTTGTCCGGCCGCGGCGGCATTCCGCACCCGGATACAATATCGTTTGCATTGATTCTGCCTGGCAAAGACGGGCTTTATGACACTACTGACCCTGCCCGTATTCAAATGGGTCTTACCAGCGGCGACGACGTTGGCGTGTTTAAAACCGTGCGCGACGTGAATCCCGAAGCATACAAGAATTTATTGGAAAACGCGGGCAATATTCCGACATGCGGCATAAAAACCGATCCCGATACGAACGCGGAATATCACACGACTTTGAAATGGAACATCGACGAAAAAAAATGGGAATGCGTGCGCAGCAATATTCCTGAATTCTTGCTGAAAAAAGAAAATGCCGGCGATAACTTGACCGCCTGCGCGACCGGCCAGGCATTGACGATGGAACAAAATTCAACCACCGGCCAATTGGAAATGCGCTGTATTTCAACCACTGCCGCGCGGCCAAGATCGGAATATGGATTGGTGATGGGCGATGACGGCACGATCAATTCAATTATCGACGCCGGTGTTGCCACATCGTCTGCGTGTACGCCTGGCCCGGAAACAATGATATGGAACGGAACCCAGATCATATGCAACGGCAATGCCCGCACGCCTTATGTTGCCAGCTGTCCAGCAGGAAGATGGCTGGGCACGGCATTATCGCGATATACCGCCTGTATTCCGTTCAACGCCGAAAGCATCGGCCGTCATGCCGCCGCGGGCGCGCGCGCGGTTTGCAATGGCGGCGTAACGCCATATTACAGCGATAACAGAACATATTGCCCCGAAGATCCGGCAGGCGGCAGAACCGTTTGCGATTCCGGATTCGAAGTGGCGTTTATCGGCAATTTAGGCGGATTCGGTTGTTATTTGCCGAACGATCCGACCATGGCCGCCGGACTTGCGGAAACACGCGCGGTACATCACGCAACGGCGGAAACATGTCCGGCCGGATCGGTGATGCAAATTCTGGCCGACGACCGCAATTATTTCAAATGCGTTGGAATTATGGAAGCGCTTTCGTTCGCAATGCCTGCGGCCGCATGTCCGGCCGTCACCGGCAAGGCAGGCGCGTTGACATACGCAAACATTCTTGGCGTCAATCGATTCACATGCACGATTGTCGATTAGGGTATTGGCAGGAAAAAATGATGGAACGCAGCAACAAAAACGGCAATAAACAAAGCGGCATGGTATCGCAGCTTTTGTTGTTCATCGTCCTGATCATGATGGCGAATGCGGCGATTTTCACGCCCAATATATCCGCGTTGCGGGAAAACCGCCGCAATATCGACGTGATGAACGACGAAAAATTGTTACGCGTAATCGCGTCCAGCGCCGCGCGCGGCAGCACCATAAACAGCAACGATATTCCGGTTCCGCTTGGCGCGCTGAATCCGGAAACGGGCGCACCAATGTCGGGATATTTAAATTCCGACAGCGTCGGAGGCAGATTGCCAACGAATTATTTGAACATCGCGCCTACGGAGATGCGAACAAAATTCCGATACTGCCCGTATAATATCGGCGGCAGCGCGGTGGGCGGTTATGTGCAAAACGCCAATAACACCACGATCGCATTGACGGTTATTTATAACGAAAACAACGAAAGCGATGAAACCAGGCTGCGTTGCGATCAGGCATTGTCCGGCGATGTGGGTGAAAACACCACCAGCAAATATATCAATATTTCAGCCACGGCCGCCGTTGCGATGATACGCAGTTCGCAAACCGAACGGTCGGCGGAATTGGAACAGAACGCAAGCTGTCCTGCGGGCGAAGAAATGATATTTATCCCGGAACATATCGACGAGGATACATCCACCACCGTTCCATCGCGATTCGAATGCCAACGCAATCTGATCGGCATGGCCGCAACGCCGGGCAGCGGCGATAGCAGCAATTGCGGCGCGCAGAACGCAATCAATTTAAGGGGTACAGAAACCAACGGCGTGGGTTGCGCGGACATCGCCGTACGCCGCGCCGAGGTAAACACGCAAACATACGATAACGTAAATAACCAAATCGTATCGATGTACGACATAGACGAATTTTTCGATGCCGTATCGCCAATCAATCCGGATGGCAGTTTCCGCAATATACCCGGATTGGCGGAATTCGACTGTCCGCAAAGATATGATGATCCGCATCCTTTATTTCCAGGACCGCGCAGCAAAGCAGTCGTTGTGTTGCGGGACGGCAGTTTGATATGCGTCGGCGCGTGGACGATATTGAATTCGCGCAGTTCGGCAACATACGGACAACCACCTTGTCCCGAAGGCAAAAAAATCGTTTGGGACGCGACATTGCCAAACAGCGCCAGTTTCGTTTGCGAAGGAATCGCCGCCAACGATCCGACATATGGTCGGTGGAACAGGTCATGCGGATTGGACAACGATCATGATGGCGACCCAACCAACGACCAAGTGTTTGGATATTCGCCCAACACGAATCGTTTTTATTGTTACATGGGTTCAACGGTAGTGGCGCAACGCGACCATTCTTATACTTATCCAATCCGTTCGACAACGGCCTGCGTCGCCAATTCCGTTGTAACATATGACGGAACGACCGTGGATTGCTCGCAAACATATCCGAACAGATTGCATACAACCGTGCGCGCATTGACCAATTATCACACCAATTGGGCGATGAACTGGGATCCTGCCACGAAATCATTCGTTCCGGTAAATCCCGGAACGGTCAAATATCCGGTCGATGCGCCGAATATGTCTGTCGAAGCGCCAAGCCCAGGAGTTGATGGCGTCACGCCAACTACGATAAATTGCACGGTTAACGGTAAAAGCGGAACGGTATCCCCAACGACCGGGACATGCGTTGTCAATGTGACCAATACGGTCGGGTCTGACGATTAAATAAAATCTGCGCCTAAATCGATTCGACCGCTATCGCGACGGCTTCGCCGCCGCCGATGCACAAACTGGCGATGCCGCGTTTTAAATTCATATCCTGCAACGCATGAATCAACGTCACCAAAACACGCGCGCCGGATGCGCCGATGGGATGACCCAACGCGCACGCGCCGCCGCGCACATTCACTTTGTCATCGGGCAAATTCAATTCACGCTGTGCGGCCATTGTGACAACGGCAAACGCTTCGTTGATTTCGAACAAATCCACGTCTTTTAAATTCCAACCCGATTTTTCAGCCAACTTTTTAATCGCGAATACCGGCGCGGTCGTGAACCATGCCGGATCTTGGGCGTGGGTTGCGTGCGCGACGATACGCGCCAGGGGTTTTGCGCCGCTTTTTTGCAATTGATTTTCGCCGATCAACACTAATGCGGCCGCGCCATCGGAAATCGAACTGGAATTGGCCGCCGTAACGGTTCCGCCATCGCGGAACGCGGGTTTCAATGTGGGAATTTTGTCCGGTTTGGCATTGCGCGGGGATTCATCGGACGAAACCGAAATTTTTTCGCGTTTATTGTCGATTTCAATGGCTGAAATTTCGCGCGCAAAATATCCTTTTTCCATCGATTGTTTGGCGCGGTGCAACGACCGCAATGCGAATTCATCCTGTTGCTGGCGCGTGAATTGGTAATGTTGCGCCGTGTCTTCGGCATAGGTGCCCATCAAACGGCCGCGGTCATACGCATCCTCAAGACCGTCTAAAAACATGCTGTCGGCGATTTTGCCGTGCCCCATGCGGTAACCGCCGCGCGCTTTTTCCAATAAATACGGCGCGTTGCTCATGCTTTCCATGCCGCCTGCGATAACCGCGTCGTTATGTCCTGCCAGAATCGAATCGTATCCCAACATTACCGATTTCAATCCAGACCCGCATACTTTGTTTATGGTCGTGCATCCAACCGATTGCGGAATCCCCGCGCCGATCGATGCCTGGCGCCCCGGCGCCTGGCCCAATCCTGCGGGCAAAACGCAGCCCATTAAAACTTCGCCGATTGCGTCCGATTTCACATTTGATCTTTGCAATGCCGCGCGGATCGCATGACTGCCCAATTGCGGCGCGGTCAACGCCGATAATTCGCCTTGAAACGCGCCCATCGGCGTGCGCGCCGCCCCGGCGATATAGATATTTTTTGTCATGACCAATCCTTTGGAATTTAGCAGTTGGAAATGCGCGGCGGACGCCGCGCACAGAAACGTAAAAATTATTTGTATTCTACTCGCCTGGGTAAGCGCCGAAACCCGATAAACCGCCCATCAAATTATTACTGCCCATCGCGCCGGGCTGTTGGCGCATGACCGCGTTCGGCACATCGGTTGCGACGTAATTGAACCAGTCGGTCGTGGAATCGGTCACCGTGCCGACAAGCCCGGTTTGACCCAATATCAACGCCCAATCTTGCGCACTGCTTAGAGTTTTTGCGGTGCCAGCGATATATCCTTCTTTGACGCCTGCGATAAATTGTTTGGCCTGGCCGGAACTGAATCCGGTCAATTCTTGAATTGGCCCCCATTGCCTGCCCCATGCGGCATCGGCGCCGCCGGAAATTGCGGATCTTTTCACGGGTGCGGGATTGTATTGCGGCTTGCGGTAGACAATGCTGGGTACCGGAGCTGGAGGGATATTATTTTGTCTTTGCGCCGTTTGCGATTTTTCGGCGCGCGTTGGATAATCCGCGCTCCAAACCGGTTGGGCGTTTCCCGCCGACGCCGAAGACGCCAACAAAAGCGTTATCAAAACACAGCCAAAAAATTTTAACATCTTTCCCTCCATAGGCGGGTTAGGCCGCCATTTCGTTAAACAACTCGCGCCCGATCAGCATGCGGCGTATTTCCGATGTACCGGCGCCGATTTCATATAATTTCGCATCGCGCCACAAACGGCCGGTTGGATATTCATTGATGTACCCATTGCCGCCAAGCGTTTGAATCGCCTCGCCCGCCATCCAAGTCGCTTTTTCCGCGGCGTACAATATGACTCCGGCGGCGTCTTTGCGCGTGGTTTCTTTGCGGTCGCAAGCGGCGGCGACATTATATACATACGAACAGCACGCATTCATGGTGGTGTACATGTCGGCGATTTTTCCTTGCATCAATTGAAATTCGCCGATTTTTTTGCCGAATTGCTGCCGTTCCGCGATATATGGCAAAACCACATCCATGCAGGCGCGCATGATGCCAAGCGATCCGCCGGACAAAACAACGCGTTCATAATCCAGCCCGCCCATCGGCGTGCGCGCCGCCCCGGCGATATAGATATTTTTTGTCATGACCAATCCTTTGGAATTTAGCAGTTGGAAATGCGCGGCGGACGCCGCGCACAGAAACGTAAAAATTATTTGTATTCTACTCGCCTGGGTAAGCGCCGAAACCCGATAAACCGCCCATCAAATTATTACTGCCCATCGCGCCGGGCTGTTGGCGCATGACCGCGTTCGGCACATCGGTTGCGACGTAATTGAACCAGTCGGTCGTGGAATCGGTCACCGTGCCGACAAGCCCGGTTTGACCCAATATCAACGCCCAATCTTGCGCACTGCTTAGAGTTTTTGCGGTGCCAGCGATATATCCTTCTTTGACGCCTGCGATAAATTGTTTGGCCTGGCCGGAACTGAATCCGGTCAATTCTTGAATTGGCCCCCATTGCCTGCCCCATGCGGCATCGGCGCCGCCGGAAATTGCGGATCTTTTCACGGGTGCGGGATTGTATTGCGGCTTGCGGTAGACAATGCTGGGTACCGGAGCTGGAGGGATATTATTTTGTCTTTGCGCCGTTTGCGATTTTTCGGCGCGCGTTGGATAATCCGCGCTCCAAACCGGTTGGGCGTTTCCCGCCGACGCCGAAGACGCCAACAAAAGCGTTATCAAAACACAGCCAAAAAATTTTAACATCTTTCCCTCCATAGGCGGGTTAGGCCGCCATTTCGTTAAACAACTCGCGCCCGATCAGCATGCGGCGTATTTCCGATGTACCGGCGCCGATTTCATATAATTTCGCATCGCGCCACAAACGGCCGGTTGGATATTCATTGATGTACCCATTGCCGCCAAGCGTTTGAATCGCCTCGCCCGCCATCCAAGTCGCTTTTTCCGCGGCGTACAATATGACTCCGGCGGCGTCTTTGCGCGTGGTTTCTTTGCGGTCGCAAGCGGCGGCGACATTATATACATACGAACAGCACGCATTCATGGTGGTGTACATGTCGGCGATTTTTCCTTGCATCAATTGAAATTCGCCGATTTTTTTGCCGAATTGCTGCCGTTCCGCGATATATGGCAAAACCACATCCATGCAGGCGCGCATGATGCCAAGCGATCCGCCGGACAAAACAACGCGTTCATAATCCAGCCCGCTCATCAACACGCGCACGCCGTCGCCTGGTTTGCCCAATATATTTTCCGCAGGAACTTCGCAATCTTGGAATATCAATTCGCAAGTATTGGATCCGCGCATGCCCAATTTGTCCAGTTTTTGCGCGGTCGAAAAACCTTTCATGCCTTTTTCGATTAAAAATGCGGTAATGCCTTTGGATCCCGCATCGGGATCGGTTTTCGCGTATACCACCAATACTTCGGCGTCGGGGCCGTTGGTGATCCACATCTTCGTGCCGTTCAACACATACCGGTCGCCGCGTTTATCCGCGCGTGTTCGCATGGAAACGACATCGGAACCGCTGCCGGCTTCGGACATTGCAAGCGCGCCGACATGTTCGCCGGAAATCAATTTCGGCAAATATTTCTTTTTCTGGGCGTCGTTGCCGTTCAAATTGATTTGATTGACGCACAAATTGGAATGCGCGCCGTACGACAACGCGATCGACGCGGATGCGCGGCTGATTTCTTCCATCGCGATTACATGCGCCAAATATCCCATGCCAGCGCCGCCATATTGTTCCGGCACCGTGATGCCCAACAACCCCATCGCGCCGAATTCCGGCCATAAATGGCGCGGAAAAACATTTGTATGGTCGACTTCGGCGGCGATGGGCGCGATTTTTTCGGCGGCGAAACCGGCCACGGTTTCACGCAACAAATCGATCGTTTCGCCCAAGTTGTAATTTAAAGTGGAATATAGCTGTGCCATGGATTATGTATGTTTCTTGGTTATGTTGTTCCCGCCCGTATTATAGAATGACCCCAATACCATTAACAATATATTAAGAAACAAAGGCAATTTTTTTACATGTCCTTGATTGGCCGCTTAACCCCATCCAAACAAACGATTTCCAGGCTTTGGCCGCTGCTGGCGGTGGCGTTGTTTTGCGCCGCCGGATGGTTGCTTTACAATACCTTGAAAAAACATTCCTGGCAGGATTTTATCGATGCTATGGCGGCCATTCCCGAAACGCATATTTGGATCGCCGTTGGTTTAACCGTGGTATCCTATATTGTTTTGGCCGGGTATGATTTTTCCGCCCTGGTGTATGTCCGGAAAAAAGTGGCGTTGGCGCGGATATTCACCGCCGCCTTTATGGGATTCGCATTTTCACAAAATTTGGGCGTTGCGCCGATCACGGGCGGATCGATCCGTTTGCGGCTTTATACCAACAGCGGCGTCGGCCCCATCGATGTGGCCAAAATTATCGCGTTTTGCGTTTTAACGTATTCCATCGGCGTTACCGCGATTTTCGGATTCGTGATGGCGTTTTTTCCTTATTACCTGGAACCGTTCGATTTCATGCCAACCATTGTCAGCGAGATTTTGGGCGGCATCACGTTGGCGGTCGTTTTGGGTTACATATTCTGGGTATGGCGGCGCAAAAAACCGTTCCGGTTCAAGGGCGTTGAGTTCAATATGCCGTCGGCGGGATTATCGGTGTTCCAATTGGTTATCACGGTTTTGGACGTCGCCGTCGCATCGGCGATTTTATATGTCTTGTTGCCGGATTCCAAAATTATCGGTTACCAGCATTTCTTTTTCGTTTATGTGATCGCAACCACCATCGGTATTTTATCGCATGTTCCCGGCGGGCTTGGGGTATTTGAATGGGTGGTGTTAACCATGCTTGGAAATTATTATCACGCCCCGACGATTTTCGGCACGCTGTTATTGTTCCGCATTATTTATTTGCTGATCCCGCTGGCGATCGCTGCGGTTTTTCTGCTGCTGTTCGAATTGCAAGAAGGCAAAAAATCGGCCGCCAAATAAACGGCCAATCCGGTTGCCGGAATTATACTTTTAATTGAACGATTTTTTTGCGGTTGTCTTCTTGGCCAAACGATTCGACCGCCGCAATCGCCGTCATATTGACGATACCGCGCACCGTAACCGACGGCGTCAAGATATGCGCCGGTTGCCCAACGCCCAGCAATATTGGGCCGATCGACAATCCATCGCCCAGCGCCTTTAACATGTTGTACGCGATGTTGGCGGAATCCAGCGTCGGCATGACAAATAAATTCGCCGCGCCAATCAGGCGGGAATTCGGGAAAATACGGTTGCGGATTTCTTCGTTTACGGCCGCGTCGGCATGCATTTCGCCTTCGATTTCCAAAGACGGCGCCTGCATGTGAATCAATGCCAACGCTTCGCGCATTTTGCGGGCGGACGGCGCATCGGAACTGCCGAAATTGGAATGCGACAACATCGCCACCTTGGGTTCGATGCCGAACCGGCGCACCGCTTCGGCGGCTTGGATGGTCATTTCGGCGATTTCGTGCGCGGTCGGATTGTCCGACACGTATGTATCGCACAAGAAATAAATGCCGCGCGGCAAAATCAATACGTTCAACGCGGCCGGAACATGGACATCGTAACTTAATCCGATAATGTCCATAATATCATTCAGATGCGATTGATAACGGCCGGATGTGCCGCAAATCATCGCATCCGCCTCGCCGCGTTTGACCATCAACGACGCGATCACGCTGTTGCGCGTGCGGACGTTGTTTTTCGCCTGTTCCGGCGATATGCCGCGCCGCTCCATCAAACGGTGGTATAACGACCAGTATTCGGCGAAACGCGGATCGGAATCCGGATTGACCAATTCCAAATCCCGGCCGATTGCCAAACGCAAATGCGATTTTTCGATGCGTTTTTTGATAACGTCCGGACGCCCGATAATAATGGGCTTTGCCAATCCTTCGTCGACGACAACCTGGATCGCGCGCAATACGCGTTCGTCTTCGCCTTCGGCGTATACGACGCGGCGCGGATCTTGTTTCGCTTTTTCAAAAACCGGCTTCATCACCAAACCGGACCGGAATACGAACTGGCTTAGATCTTGGCGGTAAATTTCGAAATTTTTAATCGGGCGCGTGGCGACGCCCGAATCCATCGCCGCCTTTGCGACCGCAGGCGCGATTTTTAAAATCAAACGCGGATCGAACGGTTTTGGAATGATGTAATCCCGGCCAAAACTCATGGCGGCGTCGCCATACGCGCGCGCCACGACATCGGACGATTCCACATGCGCCAATTCCGCAATCGCGTTCACGGCGGCCAATTTCATTTCCTGATTGATGGTGGTCGCGCCGACATCCAACGCGCCGCGGAAAATGTACGGGAAACACAAAACATTGTTGACTTGGTTCGGATAATCGCTGCGCCCGGTTGCGATGACCGCGTCGTTGCGCACGGCCAAAATTTCTTCGGGCATAATTTCCGGCGTCGGATTCGCCATCGCCATGATGATCGGATTTTTCGCCATGGTTTTGACCATATCGCCGGTCAACACCTTGCCGGCGGAAAGACCCAGAAATACATCGGCGTCTTTGATCGCATCGGCCAATTTGCGCGCATCGGTTTTGCGCGCGTACCGGATTTTATACGCGTCCATTTCTTCTTTGCGGCCTTCGTATACGACGCCTGCGATGTCGCAAACCATGACGTTTTCGCGTTTCAACCCAAGCGATACCAGCAAATCCAAACACGACAACGCCGCAGCGCCCGCGCCGGAACAGACGAATTTCACCTTGTCGATTTTTTTGTCGACCAGTTTCAAACCGTTGACCACGGCGGCGGCGACGATAATCGATGTGCCGTGTTGATCGTCGTGAAACACCGGAATTTTCATCCGTTCGCACAATTTGCGTTCAATTTCAAAACATTCCGGCGCCTTGATGTCTTCTAAATTGATTCCGCCAAATGTTGGTTCCAACGCCGCGACGATGTCGACGAATTTGTCGACATTGCGTTCATTGACTTCTAAATCGAATACGTCGATACCGGCGAATTTTTTGAACAAAACCGCTTTGCCTTCCATGACCGGTTTGGCCGCCAAGGGCCCAATCGCGCCAAGACCCAGAACCGCCGTGCCGTTCGTGATCACGCCGACCAAATTGCCGCGTCCGGTCAATTCCGCCGCCTGCAATTCATCGCGCGCTATTTCTTCGCACGCAACCGCAACACCGGGCGTATAAGCCAGCGACAAATCGCGTTGCGTTTCAAGCGGCTTGGTCGCAACCGTGCCCAATTTGCCCGGTTTCGGATAACGGTGATATTCCAGCGCGCTTTCTTTGAGATCTTTGGTCATGATATTTCCTTGAAATTGCACAATATCTTTATCAATGCGCCCGCACAATCGGCATTCCGTGCATCGCAATAAACAAACAGCGTATAAGGCCCCAAAGTGACAAAAGGATGACCATTTTGCGCACTTTATATCGGTTGCAAAATGAAAATGCGGCACGCATCTAACGCTGGCCAAAGCCAGCGCTAAAAACCGTAAAATTCAACGCAAATTTTAACCTATTTCACGAAAATATGGAGTTTTTCCAATTCTGCCAACGGCATATTGCGGCCTGAGGCAAACCCATTAACCTTTAATAAATAATTGAATTTGATGGATATTTAATCCCGTTTTGACCATATACCGGCATAATACCCTAATATGTATTCTTAAAAGAAAATAAATATAAAATTTTTATCAACTTTATGTTATAATAAAAAATAATTGGTTAATAAAGGGGAGAGAGTACGATGGCGCCAAACAAATACATATCGCAAAAAAGCGTTGGGTTTATTCCGGTTGCGGAAAAAGCGAATTTGGTGCGCACCAATAAATTGACCGGATCATCCGCATCCACGGCGCAAACCCAAACCCGTTCAGGATTGCGCCAAGAAATCGTACAAAAAGCAAAAAAAGAAATTTCGGTTACATCCAATATGCGCGCCAAATTGACCGGCGAAATTGTCATCGTTCCGCCGCCACCGCCGCCGCCAGCATTCGCAACCGCATGGATGGCGATGCGCACCGCGCACCGTTACGGATTTATTCCGCGTCCCGGCGAAGTCGCCGCGATTCAAGCGGTCGGCGCGAAAAATTGGCTTAAAAACCAATTGAATTATTCGATTTTGGATTTCGGCCGCCCCGGCGATTTTTTAACCACCAATCAAATATACAACGAAGTCCGTTATATCGGCAATTTCGGCGGCAATCCCGGCAACACCGAAGCATTGGCGTACCATCTGGATTTGTTCCGCGTCCAGTTGATGAAATATTATTCGCAAGCGATCAACACCAATCAACCGTTCGCGTTCCGGTTGATGGAATTTTTCGCCAATCATTTTTTCGTCAACAACGCGTTGAAAGCCAGCGACGGATTCGAAATCCCAAGCCATGGCGCGGCGTTGCCATATATGATGGATCATATCCGTCCAAACATGTTCGGCAAATTCAAAGACATGTTAAAATCCGTGTTTTGGTCGGTGCAAATGCAGCGTCATTTGGACAACATCAACAACAATCACCGCCCCGGCGAAGCGACGCCGAACGAAAATCTGGCGCGCGAATTATTGCAGTTATTTACCGTGACTCCGGCTTCGGGATACACCCAACAGGACGTGGTGAATACCGCAAAACTGATCAGCGGCATTCAAATGCCAGCCGCCTACAGCATTCCTGCGGGACAGAATATCGACGAATGGCGCCATCGCGTGGTTATCAGTTATTACGGCCACCGCGGATTGGAAGTACAACCGAATTATGGCCGCAATTTCCCGCCGTTGAATTTCGCATTTTTAAATTACACCGTTCCGACATATTCGGCGCCGTATCCATTCCCGGATAACTTGCCGGCCGTGGTGCGCGAACGTATCGACGAATTTTTGGATCGCCTGGCGGCAAGCGAGCATACAGCGCGTAATATCTGCACCAAATTGTTCAAAAACTTTATTTCCGATTACCCGCGTCCGGTCGATATTCAAACATTGGTCGACGCCTATATGGCCAGCGACGGCGACATGGCGCATGTTGTGCGCACCATGATCGACATGCCGATTTCATTGGCGTATTACAATTATCAAGCGCCGATTTACGACGTAAAAGTAAAATTGCCGGCAACATATATTATCGGATTGTGCCGCGCGGCCGGATTGGTCGGCAATATCGATCCGATGCAATATGGCATTCAAAACCAAAATCATCCTTATGTCGCGCAACGCAGCCGTTTGCGCAACGTGATTCCGCAACCGCCCGCAACGATCGATCCGGCGGTGGCCGAACAATTGGCGTTGTTGCGTGAAATCGAAGGCGGATTGCTGCAACGGTTGAATCACCGTTTCATGGCCGCGCCAACGGTCGAAGGATACAGTTCGGCTTCGCGCACATGGCTTTCGGGCGCGGGCATTATGGGCATGATCGACACGGCGGGCATGTTCGCGTTGCGCATCGCGCCGCGCATCACCGCCGCCAATTTTACAGCCCAAACGATCCAAGCCGATTTGCAGCAACAAACCACAAGAACCATGGGCATGGTCAATAATCCGAATTTGGATGAATTGACCAAAATGACCGGCGTTTTGGCCAGCCCAACGATGATGCGTTCATAAAAAGGAATATTGCGATGAAAAAAATCACCCGCCGCGATCTTTTGAAAACTGCCGCATGCGGTTCCGCATTGGTGGCCGGCGCGGGCGCGCCGAAAATGGCGTTCGCTACCGCCGATTCCGATAAAATTTTTATCAATATCATGCTGTTCGGCGGCGTCGATTCATTGGCGATGTTCCCGGATTTAAACGCCAATCTGGCGGCCGTGCGCGGCACCGGTTTGGCCATGTACGCCCCGAACGCCAATCCCGACCCGTCGCTGGGCATGCCGGGCAGAGGCATTTGAAACGCCGAATTGTTGGCGTTGTTGA